>CAZOZU010000044.1:0-10060 GCA_964584355.1 uncultured Rikenellaceae bacterium | reverse complement strand
AAATGTTTATAATGATAATATTTATATTCCGATCCAGACAATGCTTCTGAGGTATCAGAATAGAGCCCTTGTGAATACCAAACTGGTGTCGGAAGCTTCATCAAATGTGATGGTTATGGGCGGACCCGGAAGAGGTATGATGGGTAGGGTTGTTATAAGCAGCTCAAATGCCAGCTCGGAAGCTGAGACCAACTATAATCAGCTTGACAGAATAGTTGTTCAGGTAATTGAAACCGAACAGATAAATCCCACAACAGAGATATTAAGCCGTATGTTGACACGACGCCATTCGAATGTTAAGGATTTTGAAATAACGGTACCGGAATTACTCCTTAAGCAGCAGCAGAGAACAAAAGATGTCTTCAACATTGTCCTTGGCGCTATTGCAAGTATATCACTTATTGTTGGGGGAATCGGTATCATGAATATCATGTTTGCATCAGTTATGGAAAGAATAAAGGAGATAGGGACAAGAATGGCTATTGGTGCCAAGAAAATGGATATAGTTGTCCAGTTTCTTTCAGAGGCAGTATTAATAAGTGTAACCGGAGGTTTTATCGGTATATTCCTGGGAGTTGTTATGGCCAAACTTATTGAACAGATTGCAGGAATAATGACTATTGTCTCATTCTTCTCTGTTTTTATAGCCTTTGGAGTATCCGGAGCCGTAGGTGTGATTTTTGGTTATTCTCCGGCAAAACGCGCATCAGAAAGAGATCCTATAGAATCATTAAGATACGAATAAAATATTAATAATGAAGAAATTACTAATACTTACAATTATTTCATTATACTTTTTACCGATGCAGAAAATTTCTGCACAGGAATTGAAAAGACTTACATTTGATCAGGTTATCCAGCTTTCGGAAGAACAATCACCCTATGCACTGATAGCAAAACACAGATTCAGGGCAAACTATTGGCAGTACAGAACATTTGTTGCACAATACAGGCCGTCACTGACGCTTACCGGAACAACCCCTGATTACAGTACAGCCTATACCAGGGTATGGAACGCAGTGACAAGCCAGTATGATTATATTTCAACTAATATTCTGCAGACAATAGGCTCTCTTTCACTGACTCAAAATATAGGGCTTACAGGTGGTTCTATTTCATTACAATCAGATCTCACACTGGAAAATGATTTTGAATCAAATGAGAATAAATATATCACTGCACCTATAAGCATCAGATTAGTCCAGCCTCTTTTCAGATACAATGAGCTAAAATGGCAGAAGAAAACAGAACCATTGAAATATGAGTCAGCTAAAAAGACCTATCTTCAAGATATAGAAGATGTTCATATTCGGGCTGTTCAAATATTCTTTTCTCTGGCTCTTGCACAGATAAACAAACAGATTGCGGAAATGAATTATCTGAATGCAGATACTTTATGGAGAATGGCACAGGGACGATATAAACTGGGTACAATTGCAGAAGATGAACTTCTTCAGATGCAGCTCTCATGGCTTAATTCAGAGACAGCAAGAAAACAGGCTGAGATGAATCTGAGAGACAGGGAAATACGGTTAAGGTCATTTCTTGGGTTCAATGAGAATGTCAGAATAGAGCTTATTCTTCCGAATGAGATCCCTGATCTGCAAATCGACATGGAAGAAGTTCGGGAAATGGCTCATGAAAATAATCCTGAAATACTCGATCAGCAACTTACGCTTCTAACTGCACAGAGCCAGGTAGCAGAAGCCAAAGCTGAAAAAGGTCTTAATGCCAACCTTATAGCTCTGTTTGGCATGAGGGATCAGGATCCCGTTTTCGCCAATGCCTATTCACAATCCAATCAACAACAAACTGTCAGAGTCGGTATAACTTTACCGATACTTGACTGGGGACTGGGACGCGGAAGATACAGGATGGCACAGTCGAGTCTTCAGCTGGCCCAGGTACAGGCAGAGCAAACACTTATTGATTTTGATCAGAACCTATATCTCGACGTTGAACAGTTTAACCTTCAGGTTGACCAAGTTGGCATAGCAGCAAAATCGGATACTGTAGCTGCGAGAATGTATGAAGTCACAAAACAGAGATTTCTCATTGGGAAAATTGCTGTTCTCGAACTTAATAATGCTGATACTAAAAAAGATGAGAACAGAAGGGCATATGTTATGGAGCTGCAGAACTACTGGAATTATTTTTATAATATAAGAAGACTGGCGCTTTATGATTTTATGAACAGAAAGCCGCTGGGAACAGATTACGATATGCTTCTTGATTAAGCTAAATGTTATTGTAATAACAAGGCTGGATAATAAATATTCAGCCTTTTTTATGTAAAAAATTAATATATTTGCGCCTCAATAATCTAGTATCAGAATAATTCAAACAAGATATAATGCAAAACAAAACAGTTATTATTATTCTGGCAGCTGCATTGATACTGGTATCTGTTTACCAGCTTTCTTTTACAGTAGCAACAAGTAAAGTTAAGAAAGATGCAAAAGAATATGGCCAGGGAAGCCTTGTCAGGGAGAACCAGTACATAGATTCCCTAACAACGCTTACAAAAGAGGAATGGAGCTTTCTGGGCTATACTTTCAAGGAGTGTCAGCAAAGAGAACTCAATCTTGGCCTTGACCTTAAAGGAGGCATGAATGTGATACTCGAGGTTTCTGTTGAGGACATTCTGAAAGCTCTTTCAAATTACAGTACCGACGAGACATTTGCAGAAGCTCTGGCAAGGGCAAAGCAGTACCATAAGGATAGTCAGCTTGATTATCTCACACTATTTGGACGAGCATTCGAGGAGATAGATCCGGATGCAAAACTGGCAGCTATTTTCGGTACAGTTGACCTGAGAGACAGGATCAACTTCAATTCTTCAAATGAAGATGTAATTGAAGTCCTTAATGATGAGGTTTCAACAGCCATTTCCAATGCGTTCAATATTCTAAGGTCCAGGATTGACCGTTTTGGTGTGGTTCAGCCAAATATAACCCAGTTGGCCACTAAGGGTCAAATACTTATTGAATTACCCGGTCAGACTGACCCGCAGAGAGTCCGTGAATTATTACAGGGAACTGCTAACCTTGAATTCTGGGAGACCTATGAAAATGGTGAGATAATAGGCTATCTGTCTCAGGCAAACAACCTGTTGAAAGAGATTCTTGACAGCCGTAAGGTAACTGTGACAGCCGAAGAAGAGCCTGTTGAAGAGGTTGTTGCCGTTGATACAACAGAGCAGGAAGATCAATCACTGCTCGATCTTATTGAACAGGATACTATGCAGACAGCAGCTGCCACTACTCTTGAGGAGTTTACAGAGCAAAATCCGCTTTTCGGAATACTTAATCCTCGTGTAACAGCCCAGGGGGAGCCATTACCATCCAGTATGGTAGGGCTGACAAGCGGCAAAGATACCGCGAAAGTCAACGATTATCTGAATATGAACCGGATAAAAGCTCTCTTTCCCCGTGATGTGAGATTCCTGTGGAGCCAGAATCCTTATAAATATGATGAGTCACAAACACTCTATGAGTTACATGCCATAAAGGTTACAACACGCGACGGCCGACCACCTCTCAGTGGTGACGTTATAACAGGTGCCAGACCATCAACAGGAATTACAGGATCGGAGGTGAAAGTAGATTTCACCATGAATGCTGAAGGTGCTAAGACATGGCAGAGGATGACACGTGAAAATATTAATCGTTGTATAGCAGTTGTCCTCGACGGATATGTACGTTCTTATCCCAGAGTACAAAATGAAATAACCGGTGGTAGTACAGAAATAACAGGTGATTTTACTATAGAGGAAGCTGATGACCTTGCTAATATTCTGAAATCAGGTAAACTGCCGGCTCCAGCCAGAATTATTTCAGATACAATAATTGGTCCTACACTTGGTAGGGAGGCAATAAATGCCGGCATGATATCATTCATATTAGCATTTATCTTTGTTCTTCTTTACATGATTTTTTATTACAGCTACAGTGCAGGTAGTATAGCTGATGTTGCACTTTTTGCCAATGTCTTCCTGATTTTTGGTGTTTCAGCATCTTTAGGGGCTGTTCTTACTCTTCCGGGAATTGCGGGTATAGTGCTCACAATGGGTATGGCAGTAGATGCCAATGTTCTCATTTATGAACGTATCCGTGAAGAGATCAGAGCAGGAAAGGGAAGAAAACTAGCCATCGCTGATGGCTATAAGGGAGCCCTGTCTGCTATCCTTGATTCAAATATAACAACACTGCTCACAGGTATAGTACTATATGTATTTGGTACCGGGCCGATAAAAGGATTTGCAACCACCTTGGTTATAGGTATCTTCACCTCACTTTTCTCTTCAATTTTTATTACACGGCTTATTTACGAATGGCGTCTGAAGAGAAATGCCAAATTAGATTTTTCGATAAAAATCACGGAAAACTTCCTGAAAAATACTCATATCGATTTCCTGAGCAAAAGAAAAATATTTTACACTATTTCATTGATTATTATTGTTATTGGCATTTCCTCTCTCTTTGTAAGAGGATTGAATCAGGGTATTGATTTCACAGGAGGAAGAACATATGTTGTGAGATTTGATGACCCTGTATCAACAGCCGATGTGGCAGAACATCTTGCTGACAGATTTGATGGTGCTCCTCAGGTTGTAACCTTTGGCAGTGACAGACAGGTAAGGATCACAACAAAATATAAGATAGATGAAACAGGGGTGGATGATGAAATTGAAGAATCTCTTTATGATGGGCTGAAGGATATGCTGAATCCGGATGTAACAAAAGAGGAATTCTTGTCAGACTACAGGGTGAGCTCTGAGACCATAGGCCCGACAGTGGCAAGTGATATCAGGAATAAAGCAGTATGGGCTGTATCGATAGCCCTTTTAATAATGTTCTTATATATATTCATGCGCTTCAGAAACTGGCAATACGGGTTGGGCGCTTTAGCTGCAGTTGCACACGATGTATTAATTGTGATAGGAATTTATTCACTGTTATGGGGTTTGCTGCCTTTTAACATGGAAATAAACCAATCATTTATTGCCGCAATCCTGACAGTTATAGGATATTCAGTCAACGATACTGTTGTGGTATTCGACAGAATAAGGGAATTTTTACCACTTCACCGTAAACGTCCTACAAATGAGGTGCTTAATATGGCATTGAATGACACACTGAGCCGTACTGTCAATACGAGTATAACCTCTATACTTGTTCTATCAGCAATGTTCTTCTTCGGGGGAGCCACAATCAGAGGATTTCTTTTCGCAATGATCATAGGAATAATTGTCGGAACCTATTCTTCAATATTCGTTGCAACAACCGTTGTTTACGATACTTCCTCGAAAAAAGGTCTGAAAGTATAAAGGTAAAATTGTAAATAATTAATATTCCTTTTGAGACACCCTCTGTTTTTTCCCGGCAGGAATTATTTGTAGCGTATTATTACCAATTTTTTTAACTTTGTAAATTATAATATCCGTAAATTTATGAGTGGACAGGAGATATTTGTAATAGTCATTGTTGTCCTTTTATTGTTCGGAGCTGATAAACTACCTAGTCTGGCAAAAGGATTCGCAAAGAGTATGCGCGAATTCAGAAAAGCCACAGACGATATAAAACGGGAATTTGAAGAGAGTACAAAAGAAATAAGAGAAGATATCAATGATGTAACTCAAACAATAACAAAAGATGTGACAGAATTTTCGGATAACCTGAATAAAGAAGTGAATGAGGTAGCCACCAATATAAGTAATGATATTAATGAGGTGTCGGAAAATCTAAAGAAAGATGCGAATGAAATTGCTGATAATATCAATAAAAATGTGGATGAGACAACTGACAGTATCAGGAAAGATGTAGATGAGGTAAATGACAGTATCAGGAAAGATGTGAATGAAGTATCAGATGAGATCGAAAAAGACCTGAATGAGGTTTCCGATAATTAATGATAAAAACAACAGGCATAACAAAGTCATACGGCAATCTTAAAGTCCTGAAAGGTATAGATATTGAGGTAAAGGATAAAGAGGTAGTAGCAATAGTGGGTGCAAGCGGAGCAGGTAAAACAACATTACTGCAGATAATTGGTACTCTCGATATACCCGACAGCGGTATAATATTTTACAATGACTCAGATATCAGCCGCTTAAAAGGCAGATCACTCGCATCATTCAGAAACAATAATATCGGGTTTGTTTTTCAGTTTCACCAGCTTCTTCCGGAGTTCACAGCACTTGAGAATGTATGTATTCCAGCGTACATAGCAGGTAAAAGTAAGGCAGAAGCAGAAACAAAAGCTGCAGAACTGTTGAGTTTTCTTAATCTGTCTGACAGACTTGAGCATAAACCTTCGGAATTAAGCGGTGGAGAACAGCAACGTGTAGCTGTAGCACGTGCACTGGTAAATAATCCGTCAGTGATATTGGCTGATGAACCCTCCGGCAATCTTGATTCGGAGAATAAAAACGAATTACATAAACTTTTCTTCAGGCTTCGTGATACTTTTGGACAAACGATAGTAATTGTAACTCACGACAGGCAGCTGGCAAATATGTCGGATCGCATCTTACAGATCAAGGACGGGCTTATCATAAATGAGTCATAAGAAGGCATATTACAACATTCCTGCCGGTGAAATGAAATTTTTCCTTGAGGAGAAATATCTACAGTATAACAATCCCTCATTTGTTGAATGCGATCCTGTTTCTATTCCACATTTATTTACAGATAAACGTGACAGAGAAATATCAGGATTTCTTACAGCCACGATTGCCTGGGGTCGCCGTGACCTGATACTGAAAAGTGCCCGTTACCTGATAACCCTTATGTACAATGAACCTTATGAATTTATTACATTGTCAGAGGAAAAAGATTTGGAAAGGTTTAATAATTACGTACATAGAACCTTCAATGGAACCGATTGCAGATATTTCATCAAAGGGCTAAGAAATATATATAAGCAATATAACAGTATGGAAGATGCCTTGCTTGAGGGAATTAAATATGGCAAATCAGTTAAAGATGGCCTTATACATCTTCGGTTAAAATTCTTTGAATTACCGCATCCCGAAAGAACAGAAAAACACTTTGCTGATGTTAAAAGAGGCGCTGCCGGAAAAAGACTCAATATGTTCCTTCGATGGATGGTGAGAAAAGATAATCACGGTGTTGACTTTGGAATATGGGATAAAATTGATCCTTCAATGCTTTTTATTCCCCTGGATCTTCATTCAGGAAATACTGCAAGAAGTCTGGGACTTCTTACAAGAAAGGTTAATGACTGGAAAGCAGTGGAAGAATTAACAGCCAATCTCAGAGAATTAGACCCGGCTGATCCTGTAAAGTATGACTTTGCTCTGTTTGGGACGGGTATTTACGAAGGATTTTAACTTGTTGACAGGTAAAGAATAAAATTCATGAACAACAGTATTAAAGTGAAAACAAATGGCAAATGTTATCATTGGTATTCATGGACTTGGTAATAAACCAACGAAACAATTATTAGAACAATGGTGGAAACTTGCGATGATTGAAGGATTAACATCCATCGGTCATGATCCTGTATGGCCAAAATTTGAATTAGTGTATTGGGCCGATATTCTGCATGATAAGCCATTAAGTCTATCTGAAAAAGATGTCGACAGTCCATTATTTTTAAATGAGGTATATGTAAAAGCACCTGAAGATTTTATTATTAAGGATCATCCTGCAAGAGCTAAAATTATTAATTATCTAAACCGCCATATTAACCGGATATTTCTGAATGAAGATTTAAGCCTTAATTATTCTTTTATTTCGGATACTGTTATCAATAAATATTTTAGAGACCTGGAAATATACTACTCAGGAAATATCACTGAAGAAAAAAACGTGCTTATTAAGGCTAACGAATTGATAAGAAAGAGATTATACAATAAATTACAGGAGCACAGAAATGATAATGTTATGTTGATCAGCCATTCAATGGGTTCTATTATAGCTTTCGATGTTTTAAAATTTTCAGTTCCTGATATCATGATAAATACATTTGTTACTATAGGTTCTCCACTAGGTTTACCTGTTGTAATAAGTAAAATAGCTGCTGAACAGAAACGGAAAGGCAGTAATGAAATCATTATGACCACGCCACCGGGTATCACTGGAAACTGGTTCAATTTTTCAGATATACTCGATAAAGTGGCTTTTAATTATAAATTATCTGATGATTTCTCTGAAAACAGATTTGGAGTAAAACCAGTTGATTTTCTTATAGTTAATAATTACGAAATAAAAGGAACACAAAATCCACATAAATCGTATGGCTATCTTAGAGCACCGGAATTCTCAAAAATTCTGAATGAGTTCATACTGACAGAAAGATTAACGATGGTGCAGAAAATTTACCACCGATTTGTACACGTTATTGATAATCTGAAAACTCAGATTTCAGGTAAGGATAAGTAGGTAAAAAGGCCTGGTTATTCAAGCTGGTTAACATTTTTATTTTTAACAGCCCTGTAATACAGGTTAACATATTCAATAGAACTCTTTTCCCAGGAAAAATTTTGTTCCATGGCTCTTTTCATAAGATTCTGAAAATGTGGTCTCCTGTTAAAATATGTATCCAGAGCCCAGCTTATTGTATTATAAATGGCTTTACTGCTGGGTTCCTGGAACTTAAAACCTGTGCCTTCACCTGTCTTCTGGTTATAATTCTCGACAGTATCATTTAATCCTCCTGTAGCCCTTACTATAGGTAGTGTACCATATTTCAATGAATAGATCTGGTTTAATCCGCATGGTTCATATAATGAAGGCATTAAAAAGAAGTCGCTTCCTGCTTCGATAAGATGGGCCAGTTTATTGTTATATCCTATAAATGAACCTGTTTTACCAGGGAATCGGTTTTGTAAATTATTGTAAAAGGCTTCCAGTTGGTTATCTCCGGCACCCAGTATTGCAAACTGAACATCCATGGTATTCAGGATATCTTCAATACATTCCGAAAGAATATAAAAACCTTTCTGCTCTACCAGTCTGCTTATTATACCAATAACCGGAGTCGTATCAGCCTGTTTAAGATTTAGTTGTTGTTGCAGCACACTTTTACAAACAGATTTCCCCATAATATTATAGTAAGAATAATTTGAGGGGATCATTGAATCTTTTGAAGGATCCCACTCCGAATAATCAGCACCATTAAGTATCCCGGTATAATCATCACCTCTTCCGATCAAGAAAGGATCCAGACCATATCCGCCTGATTGTGTTTTTGTCTCCAGAGCATATCCTTTACTTACAGTATTAACTACGTCGGCAAATTGGATGCCTCCTTTTAAGAAATTTACAGCATTAAAACATTCAAATTTATCCGGTATAAAATCCTCTTCTCCTAATCCTGTATAACCATAAAAATATTTATCATAACGTCCCTGGTATGCTATATTATGGATTGTTAAAACACTAGCCGTATTGCTGAATAAAGAATCATCCTTGAATGTTCTTTTTAAATATGCCGGCAATATTGCAGTATGCCAGTCGTTTGCATGCACAATATCCGGCATGAAGTTCAATTCATGGCATAAGTGAAGTGCTGCCTTGGACAAAAAGGAAAAACGTTTGGGATTATCGGAATAATCATTAAAATAATTGTCATGATAAATATTTGACCTGTCGAAAAACGGCTTATAATCAATAAGATAAACAGGCACATCTTCAGATATCGTTGTTTTATTGATGCTGTAACTGATATCCTCATAACCCATATTAACACTCATTTTATCGATAGCAGGATTGATATTATGTTTTGCTCTGTCGATAAATGAATACAATGGAATAACGACAATGATATTATGTCCGAGTTTTCGTAAAAAGCCTGGCAATGCACCAACGACATCGCCTAATCCGCCAGTTTTTGCAAATGGGACACACTCTGAGGATACCATAAGTATATTGAGAGAACCTCTCATTTGCAGGATTTATTAAGTAGGTAACTTTAGTTCTATTTTTTCTTTGGAGCCGAATAATAGACCTACAACAAGGGTAAGATATTCGCGGAGCTGACGGGTAATCAGGTAATTATCCAATACAAACTGACGGGCATTTTTCCCCATTCT
>CAZOZU010000043.1:0-10111 GCA_964584355.1 uncultured Rikenellaceae bacterium | reverse complement strand
GAAATATTTGGCCAATCAGATAAAAATCACGTATTTTGCGCTTCGTTTTAAAAAGTACTATTTCGGAATTGTAAATAAGAAATCAATGGCAAATATTTGTCAGATTACGGGGAAAAAAGTGATGGTCGGCAATAATGTCTCGCACTCGAAAAAAAGGACCAAAAGGAAATTCTATCCCAACCTTTTTGAAAAGAGGTATTACCTGCCGGACGAAAAGAGATGGATTTCACTCAAAGTATCAGCTGCCGGTATCCGTACTATCAGTAAGAAAGGTCTCTCAACAGCACTTAAAGAGGCTAAGGAAAAAGGCTATATTGCGAATTATTAATAAGAACTGAAAATGGCAAAGAAGACTAAGGGCAACAGACAACAGGTGATCCTGGAATGTACCGAACATAAGGAAAGCGGACTGCCCGGGATGTCAAGATATATTACTACGAAAAACAGGAAGAACACTCCTGACAGGCTTGAAAGAAAGAAATATAATCCTGTTCTGAAAAAACACACCATACACAAAGAGATAAAGTAAAAAAAATATACCATGGCAAAGAAAGTTGTTGCAACACTAAAAGCAGGAAAAGGCAAGCTCTTTACAAAGTGTATAAAAATGTTGAAATCTGAAAAGACAGGTGCTTACATCTATAAGGAGGAGATAGTCCATAATGATCATATCAAGGACTTTTTCAGTAAAACTTATAAATAGCAGGTTTTGACAACATGAAGATATTCAAAGCTTTCTTCATAACGAAGAGGGCTTTTTTTATATTTGTTTTTCGATAAGACTATCAATATGGCTTTACTGGGATTTTTTACCAGAGAGAATAAGGAGAATCTCAACAAAGGTCTTGAAAAGACCAAGGAAAATGTTTTCACAAGGCTCTCAAGGGCTGTTATAGGCAAGACAAAGGTTGATGAAGAGGTACTCGATAATCTTGAAGAGGTACTTGTATCTTCTGACGTCGGCGTGGATACTACATTAAAGATCATTGAACGTATTGAAGCACGGGTTGCAAAGGATAAGTATTTGAATACCAGTGAGCTGAATGTCATTCTGAAAGAAGAGATCGCAGCACTCCTCAAAGAAGGGGAATCTGGTACAGTAACTGACTTTACTGCTCCGCTGGCTCACTCTCCATTTGTGATAATGATAGTCGGTGTAAACGGATCAGGAAAAACCACCACAATCGCAAAACTGGCATACCAGCATAAAAAAAATGGCAGAAAAATATTGCTTGGAGCAGCTGATACTTTTCGGGCAGCAGCAATTGATCAGCTACAGATATGGGCCGACAGGGCAGAAGTCGCTGTTGTAAAACAGCAGATGGGATCAGATCCTGCATCTGTAGCCTTCGATACTGTTAAATCAGCTGTAGCCGGTGGTTACGATATTGCTATTATAGATACTGCCGGACGACTTCATAATAAGGCAAATCTTATGGCAGAACTGTCAAAAATAAAGAGAGTTATGGAAAAGGTCCTTCCGGGGGCTCCCCACGAAGTGCTACTTGTACTTGACGGATCAACCGGACAAAATGCTTTTGAACAGGCCAGGCAGTTTACCGCAGCAACAAATGTAACAGCAATAGCGATAACAAAACTCGACGGAACAGCTAAAGGAGGAGTGGTAATAGGTATATCCGATCAGTTTAAGATACCTGTCAAATATATAGGAATAGGAGAGAAACTGGATGACCTGCAGATATTCAACAGTACCGAATTTGTAGATTCACTGTTTACCCCTGTAAACTAAAAACCCTACAAAGGCCTTATTTAATAACCTGATGAAACCGGGAAAGATCAACATAGTTACACTAGGCTGTTCAAAAAATATAGTAGATTCCGAAAAACTTCTAAAACAGCTTCATGCAGGTGGCTATGAAATACTTCACGATTCAAATGATCTCTCAATTCCAAATGTCATAATCAATACATGTGGTTTCATTAATGATGCCAAAGAGGAAAGTATTGATACCATCCTTCATTTTATTAAAGCCAAGGAATCGGGAAAAATAAGAAACGTATATGTAATTGGCTGTTTATCTGAACGATATATGGATACGTTAAAAACAGAGATCCCGGAAGCAAGCAGATATTTCGGTGTAAAAAATCTCCCGGAAATCCTCGATGAGATGGGAGTGAAGATAAACCAGAAGTTGATAAACCAGCGAATACTTACAGGGCCGGGACATTATGCTTATCTGAAAGTATCGGAAGGTTGTGACCGAAAATGTGCATTTTGTGCTATTCCAAAGATAAGAGGCAGATGTGTTTCACGCCCCATTGAAGAGCTAGTAGAGGAATCACGGCACCTGGCTGAAATGGGAGTGAAGGAATTGATACTTATAGCCCAGGATTTAAGTTACTATGGTCTTGACCTTTATAAGAAACAGATGCTTCCTGCACTCATCTCCGAACTACTTAAAATTGAATCGTTCGAATGGATAAGGTTACACTATCTGTATCCTGCAAATCTTCCCGGAGAATTCATCCCGCTGATATCTGAAAATCCACGTATCTGCAGGTATATTGACATTCCGATACAACATATCAGCGACAAGATGCTTGTACTTATGAAAAGATCGCATAACCGAAAAGAGACGGAAGAGACGCTGAGAATGATACGCAGCAGGTTGCCCCGCGCTGCCATCAGAACGACATTGATAACCGGGCACCCTGGTGAAACTGAAGAGGAATTCCTCGAATTAAAAGAGTTTATTCAAGAATTCCGGTTCGACAGGCTGGGAGTTTTTGCCTATTCACACGAGGAGGGCACACCCTCATATAACAAATATAAGGATGAGATCCCTGAAGATATAAAGCATGCAAGGGTTTCAGAGATCATGAAGATTCAGCAGGAGATATCTGCTGAACATAACAATAAGCTTGTCGGGAATATTCTGAAAGTATTAATCGACAGGAGGGAGGAGGATTTTTTTATTGGCAGAACAGAGTTTGACTCGCCGGAAATTGATCAGGAAGTTCTTATTCCTGCTGAATATAATCTTAAATCAGGTAGTTTTTACGATGTGAAGATCACACAATCGTCTGATTTCGATTTGTTTGGAAAACCTAATACCCCCGTCCCGAGGACTCGTGACTGCCCCCTAAAGAGGGTTTAAAACCCAATAGATAATTTATAATTTACTTACAATAAGTGTTTATAGGTTATTTTTCCAATTCGTCCTGTTCGTCAGTATCCTTAGACTTGACCGGCTTTTTTGTCTCTTTTTTCTTCTGTATCTTGATCTTTATTTCTGACTTCTCGTTGTTAAATCCAACATTTATTATTTCTCCGTCATTGGGTCCGGCCTTAATAAGTACCTCGGCCATAGGATCTTCGAGGTACTTCTGAATTGCCCGTTTAAGTGGTCGTGCTCCATAGTTTGCATCAAAGCCTCTTTCAGCAATAAAATCCCTGGCTGCAGGGGCTATTTTAAGCTCGTAGCCAAGTGATTTAACCCTTTCGAACAATCCTTTCAGTTCGAGGTCGATTATCTTATTGATCTCCTCTTTCCCAAGTGAGTTGAACATTATGATATCATCCACCCTGTTCAGAAATTCCGGTGCAAATGTCTTCTGCAAAGCTTTCTGAAGAATGCTTTTTGTTTGTGCATCCCTTGTAATTTTTTTTGCCTGGGTATCGAACCCAATGCCATGTCCGAATTCAGCTATCTGGCGTGTTCCAATATTTGAAGTCAGAATCACAATTGTATTCCTGAAGTCAACCCTGCGTCCAAGGCTGTCAGTAAGCTGGCCTTCATCAAGCACCTGAAGCAGAATATGGAATACATCGGGGTGTGCTTTTTCTATCTCATCAAGCAGGACTACCGAATAGGGTTTCCGTCTCACCTTTTCTGTAAGCTGGCCGCCCTCCTCATATCCGACGTAACCCGGAGGGGCTCCGACGAGCCTCGAAACAGAGAATTTTTCCATATATTCGCTCATATCGATCCTGACAAGATTTTCGGTTGTGTCGAAAAGGAACTGGGCCAGTATTTTGGCTAGCTGTGTTTTTCCTACACCCGTAGGTCCAAGGAAGATAAATGTACCTATAGGTTTATTCGGATCTTTGAGTCCTGCCCTGTTTCTCTGTATAGATTTTACTATTTTCTGTATTGCCTCATCCTGGCCTATCACACTTCTTCTCAATTCTTCTGCCATTTTGAGAAGCCTTGTACCTTCAGTCTGTGCTATTCGTTGTACAGGCACACCGGTCATCATTGCCACTACCTCAGCAACTTTGTCAGCGTCAACAGGTTCCCGGTTAACAGCCAGTTCTTTTTCCCACTTTTTCTTTTCAAGATCAATCATATCGAGAAGATCTTTTTCACGGTCTCTGAAGCTTGCAGCTTTCTCAAAATTCTGGTTTTTCACAGCATTCATCTTCTCTTTCTTGGCCCCCTCAAGCTGATTCTCAAGAGAGAGGATCTTTTCAGGAACAACAATATTAGAGATATGAACCCTTGACCCTGATTCATCAAGTGCGTCAATTGCCTTATCAGGGAGGTGCCTGTCAGAAATATAGCGGTTTGTAAGCCTCACACATGCTTCAATAGCTTCATCGGTATAATTAACATTATGATGTTCTTCGTATCGTTCCTTAATATTATGAAGTATATCAAGTGTTTCCTCTATAGTAGTAGGATCAACAAGGATCTTCTGGAATCTTCTTTCCAGGGCTCCGTCTTTTTCGATATGTTGTCTGTATTCATCAAGGGTAGTGGATCCGATACACTGTATTTCGCCTCTTGCCAGTGCCGGTTTAAGCATATTTGCAGCATCGAGTGATCCTGTTGCTCCACCTGCACCAACTATTGTATGTATTTCGTCAATAAATAATATTATGTTGTCATTTTTAGAGAGTTCATTCAGGATAGCCTTCATTCTTTCTTCAAACTGACCCCTGTATTTTGTTCCTGCAACTATCGATGCGAGGTCAAGGGCAACGACCCTCTTATTGAAAAGTACGCGTGACACATTTTTCTTTGATATGCGAAGGGCAAGTCCTTCAGCAATAGCTGATTTGCCTACACCTGGTTCCCCAATCAGTACCGGGTTATTCTTCTTTCTCCTTGACAGTATCTGTGCCAGTCTCTCTATCTCGCGTTCTCTGCCGACAACAGGGTCGAGACGGTTTTCATCTGCAGCCTTTGTAAGGTCGATGCCAAAGTTATCAAGTACCGGAGTGTCGGATGATGGTTTTGCCGAGGCGGGAGATCCTGGCTGACCTTTGCCGGGAGTTCCAAAACCCTGACCTTCATCTTCCTCGTCTCTTGGATAATCAGCTCTGGCACCGGGCGATTCGGCTTCAACCATCTTTTTTACAGACTGATAATCGACATGCATTTCTGAAAGGAATCTGGTTACCAGGGTATTCTCATCTTTAAGAATTGCCAGGAGCAAGTGCTCCGATTCAATAGTACTGCTCTTTAATGCTTTTGCTTCAAGATAAACAAGCTTCAGTATCCTTTCTGTACTTCTTAAAAGAGGTATCACTTCATGATCTGCAACAGTAACAGGACTCTCAACCTTGATGCTCTTCTCAAGAGAACCCTTCAATACCATCAGGTCAATGCCCTGGTTTATCAGTATCTCAACCGCCACACCTTCTCCATCACGCAGAATGCCAAGGAAAAGATGTTCGGGACTAATATGGCTATTACCAAGCCTTATAGCCTCTTCCTTACTGTAACCCAATATGTCTTTTACCCTCTGTGAAAACTGTGAATCCATTTTTTCAGTTTATCATTTATCGTTCATTTACCTGTTGCCGGTCATTCTGTCAGACATCACACGACAAAAGTACACATAAATGAAAAATCAAAGTAATAAATTACTTTTTTTTATTTATGGCAATAACCATGCCCAATTATGAACAATGAGATGTTAAAAATTCACAAACAAAAACCAAAGAAAATAACCAAATATTCACTAGTTTTGTGAGTTATTTCAATAAACTGTTTTTTATTTCATATTTATCTAATTAACAATTCTTTATGACTGAGAGAGAGAGAGTGGTCCAGGTAAATATTGAGGAGGAGATGAAATCGGCTTACATTGATTATTCAATGTCGGTCATTGTATCGAGGGCTTTACCTGACGTGAGAGATGGACTTAAACCGGTTCATCGCAGAGTTCTTTTCGGAATGTCGGAACTTGGAGTACAATCAAATAAGCCCTATAAGAAATCGGCCAGGATAGTAGGAGAGGTGCTTGGCAAATATCATCCGCATGGAGATTCATCGGTTTATGAAGCTATGGTAAGGATGGCACAGAATTGGTCGCTAAGGTATCCGCTGGTTGACGGACAAGGTAATTTTGGCTCAGTCGATGGTGACAGTCCTGCAGCAATGAGGTATACCGAAGCAAGACTCCGTAAAATTGCAGAAGAGACTTTGTCGGATATTGAAAAAGAAACCGTCGATTTTCAACCAAATTTTGATGATTCGCTTAATGAACCTGTTGTTCTTCCTACACGGGTACCCAATCTGCTGGTAAACGGAGCCTCAGGCATTGCTGTTGGTATGGCCACAAACATGCCGCCACACAATCTCTCTGAGATAATAGATGCAACAATAGCATATATCGATAATAATGATTTAACAACGGAAGAGATCCTTCAATATGTTAAAGGCCCGGATTTTCCAACAGGAGGGATCATATATGGTGAACAGGGTATAAAAGATGCCTGTGAAACAGGTCGTGGCAGAATAGTTGTCAGGGCTAAGACAGAAGTAGAATATACTCATTCCGGAAGGGAATGTATAGTTGTAACTGAAATTCCCTACATGGTAAATAAGGCAGAAATGATACGTAAGATCGCTGACCTTATTAACGAAAAGAGACTGGAAGGAATATCATATATCAATGACGAATCGGACAGGAATGGAATGAGAATAGTTATCATCCTGAAAAAGGATGCTACAGCAAATGTTGTTCTGAATAATCTTTTCAAGTATTCATCACTACAGACATCTTTCAATGTTAACAACATTGCCCTGGTAAAAGGCCGTCCCAGATCGCTCAACACAAAAGATCTTATTCATCATTTCGTAAACCACCGTCATGATGTTATTCTGAGAAGAACCAAATTTGATCTTGACCAGGCTGAAAAAAGAGCGCATATACTTGAGGGTCTGATTGTTGCAAGTGATAATATAGATGAGGTTATTGCACTAATCAAATCATCAGAGAACCCCGATATTGCCAGGGAGAAACTGATAAAACGGTTTAAGCTTTCTGATGTCCAGGCAAGAGCCATTGTTGAAATGCGGCTCAGGCAGCTTACGGGACTCGAACAGGAAAAGCTTCGTGCAGAATATAAGGAGGTTACAAACCTGATAGAGTATCTGAAAAGTGTTCTTGATAGTGTTGACCTGCAGATGAAAATAATAAAGGATGAACTGCTTGAAATAAAACAAAAATATGGCGATACAAGGCGAACAGAAATAGTACCCAATGCTGAGGAGTTTAATCCTGAAGATTTTTATGCCGACGAGGAGATGGTTATCACAATATCGCATATGGGCTATATCAAAAGGACTCCACTGACCGAGTTCAGAAGGCAGAACAGGGGAGGAACAGGAGCAAGAGGTGGATCAACCAGGGATGAGGATTTTATTGAGTACCTCTATATTGCCACAATGCATAATACCATGCTTTTCTTCTCCAGCAAAGGCAAATGTTACTGGCTTAAAGTATACAGCATCCCGGAAGGTACCAGGACATCCAAAGGAAGAGCAATACAGAACCTTATAAATATTGAACAGGATGATAATGTAAGGGCATTCATAAATGTTAAGAACCTTGATGATTCAGAATATATCAATAATAATTTTATCGTTCTCTGTACAAAGAAAGGGATCATTAAGAAAACATCACTGGAGGCCTATTCAAGACCCAGAAGCAGTGGTGTAAATGCTATAACAGTGAGAGAAGGCGACGAACTTCTTGAAGCCAGGCTGACCAATGGAAACCATCAGATCATGCTTGCTGTAAAATCGGGACGTGCAATAAGGTTCCCGGAATCCTCTGTAAGACCCATGGGACGAACAGCATCAGGAGTCAGGGGTATAAAACTTGCCAGTGAGAGTACAGATTATGTGATAGGTATGATAACCATCGAGAATAAAGAAAAAGATATCCTTGTTGTTGCTGAAAGAGGATATGGAAAAAGGTCAGATATAGAGGGTTACAGAATCACAAACAGGGGCGGGAAAGGTGTGAAGACAATAAATATCACAGAAAAAACAGGTTCACTTATTGCATTAAAAGATGTAACTGATAATCATGACCTTATGATAATTACCCAATCAGGTAACATTTTAAGAAGTCCTGTTTCAGCGCTAAGGGTTATGGGAAGGGCAACACAAGGCGTCAGATTAATCAATTTAAGAGAAAATGACACAATTGCATCAGTTGCCTGTGTGCTTGTAAATGAGGAAGATACGGAAGAAAGACTGAGTGTCTCCGAAGAAAATGACAATCATAATAAGGAAAATGGCAAAGAATTTGAAGATTAAATAATGAAAAGTTTATACATTTGGAAATTATCTAGAAATTAAAACACGTTAATAAAATAATCATGAAAAAAATTATTTTGTTGTTTACAGCAATAAGTATTTCGCTAGGAATGATGGCCCAAAAAGGAAAGGTGACCAGCGCACTCAGTTATATTGAACAGGGAGATCTTGAAAAAGCAAAAGAGAACCTGGATAAAGCTCTTACCCACGATAAATCTAAGGATTGGTTTAATACTTTTTATGCCAAAGGAAGGCTTTGTCAGGCAGTCTTTGAATCTGATGATCCCAAATACAGCTCATATTGCGAAAATCCACTTGAGGAAGCTTATAATGCTTATAAAAAATCGCTTGAACTCGATAAAAAAGGGAGTGTTGAGAAAAAGCTGATTACAAATATGATATATAACTCCCTGGCTCTTGATCTTTATTCAAAGGGAAGCCAGCAGTTTGAAGAAAAGGACTTTGAAGGTGCACTTAAATCATTTGCTACCCAAATAGAGATCACGGAGAGTAACCAGTATGCCGGGGCGATAGATACAGGAATGTATTATAATGCAGGATTGGCAGCTATTAATTCAGAGAAATACACAGAAGCCATGAAGTATTTCGAAAAATGCGCAGAAATGGAATATATGGGTATTTCACCGCATTATAATATATATGAATGTATTATGGGACTCGGGGATACAGCAAAAGCTGAAGCATACCTTCTTGATCTTCCGAAAAAATTCCCGGATGATAAGAATATATATCTGAATCTTATCGACCTTTATCTTAAAAGCAACAAGTATGATGAAGCTCTCAAATATATCGAAATAGCCAAAGCAGATGATCCTGATAATTTCAGTCTCTATTTTGCCACAGGTATAATGTATCTCAATCAGGAGGTATTTGATAATGCTATAGCTGAATTCGGTAAATCTATAGAGCTTAACCCAGATCATTTTGAATCTCAATATGGGTTGGGAGCATCATATATAAATAAAGCAGCAGATATGGTTATCAAGGCTAATGAGATTATGGATGTAGATGAATATAGTAAGGCTATTGACGAGGCAAATGCAGTTTATGAAAAAGCACTGCCTTTTATGGAAAAAGCTTATGAACTTAATCCTCAGGATGAATATGCGATGAGAGGTCTTCAGGAGTTGTATTTCAGGCTAAGAATAAAATATCCTGAATTAGCTTCTAAATACGAAGAGATAAAAGCAAAAGTTGATGCACTAGAACAGCAGCCTGAATAATATTTATTATACTCACAATTAATAATAGGGGGATGCAAATTATGCATCCCTTTTTATTTTTATATAAAAGCAAAAGGGAAGGGGAGTATCTATCAGGATTATTCAGAATATTATTATACCGTCAACTTAGCTCCGTTTTTCTATTTGACATAATATTAATTATAGGCAAAACACCCCGCATTCTCATTCAAGCCGAAATTTGCGTTTAGCTCCGCTAATTGACATAATTTCAGATATGAGCCGCAAGGATCATATCGTTAACGAAATTATGTCAAAGCAAATTTCTATCTCCTATATCGGCAACGATTTTATGTCAAAGCAATTTGCGGTTTATGAAGATGCAAT
>CAZOZU010000042.1:3436-10127 GCA_964584355.1 uncultured Rikenellaceae bacterium | reverse complement strand
CAACTTCACTCTCAAGGATACTTAAAAAGACTGAAGGAATCTCCTTTGTTTTACTCAACCTTAAGGATGCAGCTGATGATGTCATATCACATAATGTATACTGGCTTTCATCTGATGGTGATTTCAAGACATTAAACAAATTATCCTCATCACAGGTGCAGGTTAATCTGCTTGCAGAAGAGAAAGGAGATAAAGAATCAACATGGACAATTCAAATCACTAATAACAGTGACAGAATTGCATTTTTTGCCAGAGCACAGATCATGTCAT
Organism: uncultured Rikenellaceae bacterium; assembly: GCA_964584355.1. Taxonomy (GTDB): domain Bacteria; phylum Bacteroidota; class Bacteroidia; order Bacteroidales; family VadinHA17; genus LD21. The sequence continues at coordinate 9,857 of CAZOZU010000042.1, read as the reverse complement.
CGGAAGAAGAAATCTTGCCCAGCTACTGGTCAGGAAATTATATTACACTGGCTCCTTCAGAAAAAATTACACTAACAGTCATTTGCCCCAATGATATTTTAACGGGGAAAGATCCTTATATAAGGATTTCAGGTTGGAATATTAAGGATATTTCATTATATCACTAAATATAATGGTATTAGGTCTTGATCTTGGCGGCACAAAACTGGCTTCGGCTCTTTTTAATAAAGAGGGAACTATTCTTAAAAGAGAAACAGTGAGTCTTGGTGACCGTAAAGGAAAAGAAGTCGGGAGGTTGATTACAGATACAATATCAGGTTTTATAAAATCAACTGAACAGCAGGCGAAAAGGATTGAGGCTGTCGGTATATCTGTTCCGGGAATTAGCTACATAGATTCCGGAAAAGTATGGGCACCAAATATACCCGGGTGGGAAGATTATCCACTCATGGATGAACTGAGAACAACCTGCTCCGGTATCAATGTTACAATTGATAGTGACAGGGCATGTTATATTTTAGGAGAGGTATGGAAGGGAAATGCAAAAGGATGCCGTAATGCTGTATTCATGGCAGTGGGAACAGGCATTGGTGCAGGTATACTGGTAAATGGCGAAATATTGCGGGGAAGTCATGATATTGCAGGTGCTATAGGGTGGATGGCATTGAACAGACCGTTTTCAGAAAAATATATTAACTGCGGTTGTTTTGAATACTATGCCTCAGGAGAAGGAGTAGCAAATGTCGCAAAAGAGATTTTAAAAAAGGAAGAAGGGTATACCGGAGAACTCCGGCATAAAGAAACAGGAAACATAACCTCATATGATGTGTTTACAGCTTATGAACACGGAGACCCTGTGGGAAAAAAGACTATTCAATTATGTATTGAGTACTGGGGGATGGCTGTGGCGAATCTGGTAAGCCTGTTCAATCCCGGAAAAATCATTCTGGGCGGAGGTATTTTCGGACCGGCAATACCATTGATACCGGCTATCAGGGAAGAGGCTCTTAAATGGGCACAACCGGTAAGTATCAACCAGGTAGCCATTGAATCGTCAGGACTGGGTGGTGATGCGGGTGTCTGCGGGGCTGGTTATCTGGCAATAAAATCTTTATTGGAAATTGATTAAAAATCAGGAACTACGGAGATGTATAGTAAAAGAGTAGTATTCATGGCATCCTGTCTGGGAATGTTGTTGTTCGGGATAGCACTTATAACTCTTGGAGCTGTGATCCCCGACCTGAAAGCGAAGCTGGACCTGGATGAACTATCTGCAGGGACTCTCTTTTCCATTCTGCCTTTCGGGGTCCTGGCCGGATCAATGATTTTTGGTCCTGTTGTTGATAAATACAGCTACAGGATATTGCTAACTCTCTCATGTGCTGTCATGTGTGTTGGCTTTCTGGGTATAGGATTTACGTATTCACAGGGAATATTGAAATTATGTGCCTTTCTGATAGGATTTGGTGGTGGGGCAGTAAACGGTGCTACAAACGCTCTCGTTGCTGATATAAGCGAAAAAGACAAAAGTGCCAATCTCAGTCTGCTTGGAATGTTTTTCGGTATAGGAGCGCTCGGAATGCCCCTGGTACTTGGAGTACTCAGGAACATTACAGGATTTACTTCAATTCTTTCGGGTGTGGCAACACTCACACTGGTTTCCGGATTGATATTCGTGAGCATTAAATTTCCTCCTCCGAAACAACCTCATGGATTCCCGATAACCCGCAGCCTGAGTATGTTAAAAGATAATGTACTGATCTTTATAGCTTTATTCCTTTTTATGCAGAGCAGTTTTGAAGGGATTCTGAATAACTGGACAACAACATACATGATTGAAGATATGATGCTTCCACAGAGTAAAGCACTCTATGCACTTTCTTCTTTTGTGGCGGGTATGGCTTTGATGAGGCTGCTGATAGGAACTCTTTTCAGAACATTGACGGAGAAAAAACTTCTATTTATTTCATTCGTAATAATCCTTGCCGGATTAATCTTTATGAAATTCGAGAATTCAAGTGTAACTGCCTTTACAGGATTAATAATGCTGGGAGCCGGTCTGGCTGCAGGTTTCCCTGCAATGCTGGGAATAACAGGGAGTCGTTATGCTGGATTGTCAGGAACAGCATTTAGTCTGGTTCTGTTTATTGCACTTCTGGGTAATATTTCAGTAAATTACGGCATGGGAATTATTGCCAGGAATTTTGGCATACATCACCTGATAACTGTCGCAATTACTCTCTTTGTAATAATGATATTGCTTTATTTATTAATATTCAGAAAAAATAAATGTAAAAACAACACTTAATAAATTAAAAGATATGCTTGCAACACAATGGCTCAATAATGTACGGGAGATAATGACCCGTATTGAAGAAACACAGACGACTTACATTAAAAGGGCGGCCAGGGTAATGGCCGACACAATTGAATCCAAACGATGGGTCCATACATTCGGCTGCGGACATGCCACACTGCCGGTGGAAGAGATGTATCCGCGTATAGGAGGATTCGTAGGGTTTCATCCGATGATAGAACTGCCACTTACATTTTTTACCCGTATTACCGGTGAAATGGGAGTCCATCAATTTATTTTCCTTGAACGTGTTGAGGGATACGGAAAAGAGATAATGAAAGGCTATGACTTCGATAAAAGAGACGTAATGTGGCTTTTTTCACATTCCGGCGTTAATAATGTAAATATTGATATAGCTCTTGAATCAAAGGAAAAGGGAATGACAGTAATTGTATTTGGTTCAGCAGATGAGGCTAAAGGTAAAAGAACAAGACACTCCTGCGGGAAAACTATCTTTGACCTTGCTGATATTGTAGTTGACACCTGTACCCCATTACAGGATGCTTCAGTGACTCTTAAAAACCATGTGGATAAGATAGGTCCCGTATCCACAATGGCATTCGTCACATGTGTCTGGATGACAATAACGACAGTAGCAGAGATACTGGCCGACCGGGGCGTAAAATTATACATTCATCCCTCACACAACGTGGCAGGTGATGGAAACGAAAGAATACGTCTCGATGAAGCCCTGGCAGAATACAAACGAAGAATTACTGGCGTATAGTAACTTTACAATATACATTCAAACTGTAAAATGTTATTTTATCCATGTCAATTATATCATTTCATCTATTCTTCATATTTGAAATGATATCATTGTATTTGGTATTCTATAAAGAGAAAGGAAGCACTTTCTATGAAGAGATTTAAATCTTGTAAATACATGATAATGACCGGAATAATGTCTGTTATTCTGTCAATATCATTATATTCTCAGGATGAAGTAATAACTGTAACACAGGATCAAGATATAGATACTGCAGCTAATAATGAGGTAACTTCTTTTCATTCTTTATACACAAGTGCCGGTTTAGGCAACAACATGATATATATGGGATCTTCGATATCACAGGATAGGCCATATTATTACGGGAGTCTCATTTATGGCTTAAAAGAAAAACTATATGTATCGGTCTCCTCTTTTCACCTTGCTGCCTATGATAGCTTCGTGGCCTTAAATACATACTCACTAAACTTCAGTCATACATTTAATTCATGGTTCGATATATCATTAAATGCATCGAGGTATCAGGTAAACAAAGAACTGACTGACACTCTCTTTAATAGTTTTATGTACGGTGACCTTACTCTTGGTATTGACTGGAGAATTCTATATTCGAAGTTATCAGTCGGTGGAATTTTCTCAGAGTCATCCGGGGCTTATTTTCAATTAAGGAACTCAAGATATTTCGAGACTCCTTATTTCTTTAACGGTAAAGCAAATGTTTCTTTTGACCCATATGTAAACATGTTGTTTGGAACTCTTACAGAAACAACAACCTCAGGCGAAACGACAATCGGAATAACACAACCATTCAGTTCGAAAAAAACCTCTGGAAAAAATTCCTCGGGGATAACAACAGAAGAATTCTTCAGTCTTATGGAAGTTGATCTGGGGATTCCGGTAGCATTTACCATGGGCAGAGTTACTATTGAAGCTGATCCGGGATTTATTTTCCCGCTATACTCCGATAATGATCCATTAAATCCTCAAGGATTCTCTCTGCTCTTAAGCTGCTTTGTGAGGATTTTTTAATTTATACCCACTATTTATATCATAACTTTTTAAGAAGTTCCATTCCGAATCCGGGATTTGAAGATGGAATAAGTCTTCCCTTTTTAAGCTTATAGTCTGTAAGATCGACATCATCTGATCTGCATGTAACTCCCTCAATAGTTGCAGTGCTTCCGAATGCTCCTGCAAGGTGAGAGATATAGTTGGTTTTGATTGCCGAACCCCAGGCATGAGGTGAGGCAAGAAGCCCCATAAGCTTGATTTCCTGAATAAGCTTAATCCATCGGGTAAATCCTGTGCTGACAATGTCGTGGAGAAATACATCGATGATCCTCTGGGCGCCAAGCTGTCTCAGGACTGATTCATCAGGGCTTGCTTCCCCGTCAGCCAGTAGAGGATCCATATTATGGACCCTGAGCCATGAGTATAGCTTAACGTAGTCTTCAATGGTCTCATGGAAGGGTTCCTCAATCCAGAATAGCCTGGTTCCCTTAATACCTTCCATGTATCTCAGGAACTCATCGATGGTGAATCCGTTATTCCCGTCCACAAGGATATCACAATCAGGAAAGTTTTCTGCTACAAGCTTTGTGATCTCAATATCTCTCTTCAGCCCCTTCTCTTTTTCCATCCATCTGTTACCTCGCCCTATTTTCAGTTTAAATTGCCTGTAACCAAGGTCATAATCCTGACGGCATTCTTCAAGTATTTTATCTGGCCCTGAAGGATTATTTTCGGGTTCAAGATCATCGAAATATATCATCCCGCTGTAGCATAAATGTCTCTCCAGCTTCCTTTTACCAAGGAGCTTATAAACAGGCTTATTAAGGATCTTCCCGGTAAGATCAAAAAGGGAAAAATCAAAACATCTGATATCAGGAATTGAAGTCCCGGTGGATGGGACTAAAAGATCTGAAACAGGTTTTCCTTTAATTATTTCAAACCTTTCCGTAAGTACCTTCTGTGATTCCTTATTGAGTCCCCATCCTGATGCACCCTGGTCAGTATATAATATGTTAATCGCATCTTCGGTTCCTGGTCCGTGAATACCTAATATGGAATTTTTACCAACAAGGCGGGGATAATCAAGCCTTACTGTTGTAAATTTAATATCTGTTATCTTATGATACTGAAGATCTGAATATTTGCGGATCCCTGCAGTTGCAGGCAGCTCTTTTAACATTATTCCTGCAGCTGCCCCGGCTCCGGCAAGTCTTATAAATTCTCTTCTCTCCACTAAAAATATTTCTTGAATTTATCACCGATCTTGAAATAAGTATATCGTCCTGCATCTTCACCTTCCATATGAACAGCATCACCATCAGTCTCATATGTACTGTGTTCTCCGGCTACCTGGGAGAAATAGACAGCAAAGCTTTTTTCCTCTTCATCTTTCATAAGAACGAGTGCAAGATTTTTATGAATATCTGATTTTAGTGAGGCATTGCATAGCGGACAGAAAAATTCAAAAAATTCACCCTCCCTAAACTCAAAAGAGGGATGTTTTATACTTGTATAGTTACCTATCTGCGGACTCAGTAAAAGAAGCGCATTCTTCTTTTTATCATTTTCTACCTTGAAGATAATGTGCTCTCCAACACGTAGATGACCTTTGCATTTGGGACATAAAAAATCATTCATTGTTACCTCCTTTTTTGTGGATGATGACATATCTTGATGTAAAGGTACGAAATCGGATATTTTTATCCGTGATCACTCTGTGTAACTCTGTGAAATCTGTGGATTAATATTCATAAATGTGTAATTTTAAGTTTTATCTTTTTACTGTTATATTTTGATTGTCATGAGACATATTCTATTCTTCTTAATACTTTTCAACTTCATGAATCTTAATGCACAAATGAAAAGAGCAAGGGATTATGGTATAACAATAGGGATACTTAAAACAGGTGATAATAACGCAATTACTGATGTCCCTGGAGTGAAAGTGGGTCACGTAACCCTGAAAGCCGGAGATTCAATAAATACCGGAGTAACGGCAATATTACCTCATCAGGATAATATTTTTCAAAACAAGGTACCTGCGGCAATTCATATCGGGAATGGCTTCGGCAAGCTTGCCGGGTATCCGCAGGTTGAAGAGCTTGGAAATATTGAAACACCAATAATCCTGACAAATACTTTAAGTGTACCAACAGCTACAGATGCATTGATCGACTATACTTTACAATCCCCTGAGAATAAATATATCAGGAGTGTTAATCCTGTTGTTGGTGAAACAAATGATGGGGGATTAAATGACATACGGGGGAGGTATATTACTAAGGAGCATATCCTTAAGGCTATTGCCGGTACAGATTCAGGAC
>CAZOZU010000042.1:0-3426 GCA_964584355.1 uncultured Rikenellaceae bacterium | reverse complement strand
CAGGTACAACATGCCTTGGATTCAAAGGAGGGATAGGCACTTCATCAAGAGTATTGCCTGAATCACGAGGCGGTTATACAGTGGGTGTTCTGGTCCAGACCAATTTCGGAGGTATATTGAAGATAGATGGTGTGCCGGTAGGAGAGGAGCTGGACCGTTACAGGTTCAGAACAATTGATAATGAATATAAAGAGGACGGGTCATGTATGATCGTGATAATGACAGATGCACCTTTAAGTCCCAGAAACCTTAAACGGCTGGCTGCAAGGTCAATGTTCGGAATTGCCAGGACAGGAGGTATAGCATCCAACAGCAGCGGCGATTTTGCAATAGCTGTCTCAACTGTTAAAGATTTACAGATCCCATATTCATCCGATTCAATGTTTGAAGAATCAAAAGTGTTGAGAAATGAGAGACATGATATGCTGTTTGAAGCAGTTATCGAAGCTACTGAAGAAGCAATAATTAATTCACTTTTTGCAGCTGAAACAGTTACAGCAAATGGTATAACAGTTGAGAAATTACCGTTGGATAAGACCCTGGAGATAATGAGAAAACATAACAAACTTAAATAAATTGAGGAATTAGGAATCCGGATTTGGAGGAACGAAGAGACGACATCCCGCTTAGCGGGAGCGGATTTTAATTTATCAAACAAATTAATGAATATTTAAAATAGGATAAAAATGAAAACGAAGATCTTAATATCAATCTTTTTGTTATCGGGATTCAGTAACATTATTTCTGCCCAGCAGGAGGTAATTCCTTTGTGGCCTGGTGTTGCTCCGGGCTCGGAAAACTGGACACAAAAAGAAGTTCAGTACCTGAATGAACAGGGTCAGCAAATGGTCAGAAATGTTGTAACACCAACTCTGACTATATATAAACCTGATCTGGACAAAGCTACAGGCACAGCAATGATTATTGCACCCGGGGGAGGCTTTTTATTTTTATCATGGCAGACAGAAGGCACGGAAGTGGCTGAATGGCTGGTTTCAAAAGGAATAACTGTTTTTTTGCTGAAATACAGGTTGACAAGTTCCGGCTCGACACAGGAAGAATTTCAAAAGGCGATGATAGCTTTGTTCAGTGCTATCAGTGCAGCATCTAATCCCGAAAACTCAGACAAACCTGAGGGCGATATTAGACGAAGCAGTGCCATGTCAGATATTTCCCGGCTGGGCCAGGCGGATGGCAGACAGGCTGTCAGGATTGTCAGGCAGCGTGCATCTGAGTGGGGTATCGATCCGGAAAAAATAGGTATGATGGGTTTTTCAGCAGGGGGAATGGTGATTCTTGGTCCTCTTCTTGATAATGATGCTTCAGTACGTCCAGATTTTGCTGCCCCTGTTTACACACCATGGTCTGCATACGCAGTTCCTGCAAATGCACCTCCTATATTCATTCTGGTAGCAAACGATGATCCCTTGACCTCATCAGGTAGTATTGAAATGTTTAAGGCATGGAAAGCAGACGGAAAATCAGCCGAATTACATGTTTACGCTCAAGGAGGTCACGGTTTTGGAATGCAAAAAAAGCGATTACCTGTTGATACATGGATAGAAAGGTTTTATGAATGGATGATATCACAGGGGTTTTAGAATAATAAAGGGCATCCAGGTAAAATGAGATGCCCTTTTAAATTTATAACCTGTTTATTCCTATGCAGGCATATCAGGTAGTGTGAAACCGTTAAGGTATTCGTGTTTGACCAGTGATGCAACAAATTCCTTGACATTCTTGGAACTCGGGTCGCTACGTGGACCGCCAAATCCGCCGCCACCTTGTCCCTGACGCTGACCACCTGCTTCTCTTGCTGCAGCAGCAGCCTGAGTCATCATCCTACCGATGTCAAATACTTCTGACCATGTGGAAACACTTTCGTCATCTGCAATATTTGTGAACTGCATATTTACACCATCCCAATCAAGTATCCTGTTTAGTTTCTGCAGACGTACTGCCAGAACACCCATCAGTACCATTTCGTTGAACGGACCTGCTTCTCCGAAGTGTGATGCTGTCTTATCCCTCAGATCAGGATCTTTACATGCAGCTACCCAGTCGAGGTAATGGTTGTTGTCAGGAATAACCCTGAGTACTTCAGGAGACTTGGGTGTTCTTCCTGAAAGAAGATAAGGACCAGCTCCGTGGCTTCCGAGTACAAGGGTATCCTTGGTTCCGTAAAGTGCACAACCCTCACCCTGCCATGGATGACCTTCAGGTAGTACTTCCGGTATCATGGCATGGAAACCTCCGTCGTACCATGTTACTTCCACTTCAGGCAATGCCATGTAAGGAAGATTGGGTCGTGCAGGGAAGGTCATTTTAGCAATCTGTGCGTGCGGGCATGCATCTTTCTTGAGCTGTGTTGACTGTCCCTGTACTTTTGTTGGGTAACCCAGCTTCAATGCTTTGAATACAGGATGCATGTTATGGCATGCCATATCCCCGAAGGCCCCGGTTCCAAAGTCCCACCAACCGCGGAAATTCCAGGGATGATAAGCTGAATTATATGGGCGGGAAGACATATGTGCTATCCAGAGATTCCAGTCAAGGGTTTTGGGCACTTTTTCCTCTTTAGTAGGTGTGTCAAGACCCTGTGGCCAGATAGGACGGCTTGACCAGACATCTGCTTTGCGTACCTCGCCTATTTCACCGGCCCAGGCCCAGGCACATGCCTGGCGGACACCTTCACCTGAGGAACCCTGGTTCCCCATCTGGGTGGCAACACCATGTTTTTTAGCTAGTATGGTTAACAGACGCGACTCATAAATAGAATGTGTCAGCGGTTTTTCAACATAGACATGCTTGCCAAGAGTCATTGCTGTTGCAGCAGGATTGGCATGACTGTGGTCTGAAGTGGCAACTACAACTGCATCGATTGACTTGTTCATTTCATCAAATAATACCCGCCAGTCCTTGTAGCGTTTTGCACTCGGGTACTTATCAAAAGTGTTAAGAACGGGAGCATATCCCCAGTCAACATCACAAATTGCAACAAGTTTCTCAGTGCCGGGTGTGCCGGCCATGCCAAACACTCCTCCTGCAGCCTGCTCAACTTCCGGTTTGCAAATGCTACCGATATCACCTGATCCCTGGCTGCCGGCACCAACCAGCGCAACATTCAGGGTATCACTGGGAGCCTGATGCCCCAGTTTCTTACCCATTGCAACACTGGGAATAATTGTAAAGGCTGCCGATGCTGCTGTGGTTGTCTTCAGAAAGTTCCTTCTTGAGAAGGTCTTGCCTCTTGGTCTTTTTTTGTTATGATTTTCTTTATCCATAGCAATAAATTAAAGATTTAAGATATTTAGGTTAACAATAAACAAATACTTCTTATGGTATACATAAGATATCCAAGAATAATTGCTGAAAGTAAAAACAAAATCGGAGATTTGAAAACCAAATGACAGATAAAATTTCGGA
>CAZOZU010000041.1:0-10228 GCA_964584355.1 uncultured Rikenellaceae bacterium | reverse complement strand
TGCTGTAATTCGGAGATTCCCTTGTTATAGACACATCATGGGGATGACTTTCAATAATTCCAGAATTGGTGATCCTGACAAATTTTGCCTCTTTCTTCAGGACACTGATGTTTTTTGCACCAACATATCCCATCCCGGCTCTCAAGCCTCCGGTCATCTGGTAGATCACCTCAGCGAGTGTCCCTTTATAGGGTACTCTGGCAGCAATACCTTCCGGAACAAGTTTCTGGATATCATCTTCTATATCCTGGAAATACCTGTCTTTTGAACCCTGCTGCATGGCTTCAATTGATCCCATTCCCCTGTATGACTTAAACTTACGGCCACTAAAAATTATTGTTTCACCCGGTGACTCTTCAACTCCTGCAAAGAGTGACCCTGCCATTATTGAATCAGCTCCGGCTGCCAATGCTTTTATAATATCGCCTGAATATCTGATGCCGCCGTCTGCTATTATCGGTATTCCGGAATCTTCAATTGCCTTGTAAACATTATATATTGCTGATAGTTGAGGAATCCCTACTCCGGCAATTACTCTTGTTGTACATATCGAACCGGGACCAATCCCTACCTTAAGGGCATCAGCTCCTTCACTAATTATTTTCTTTGCAGCTTCGGCAGTGCCAATATTCCCTACTACTACTTGCGTATCAGAATGATTTTTTTTGATCTCTTTCAATATCCTGATAACATTTTTTGTATGTGCATGGGCAGTATCAATAACAATAGCATCAACACTGGATCCTATAAGAGCAGTTACTCTTTCGGATGTGTCAGCAGCAATGCCTACCGCTGCTGCCACTCTGAGACGTCCCTTTTCATCCTTACATGAACTAGGGCGGTCTTTTGTCTTTGTTATATCCTTGTATGTAATAAGTCCGACCAATTTTCCATCCTCATCGATCATAGGGAGTTTTTCAATTTTATGTTTCCGGAGGATACTTGCTGCTTCATCGAGGTTGGTTTCGTGGTTGGTTGTGACCAGTTTTTTTGTCATCACCTCGGTTATTTTACGCTTATGGTTGCTTTCAAACCTCAGATCTCTATTTGTCACAATACCCCTGAGTATTCTGTCCTTGTCAATTACCGGTATTCCACCTATCCCATATTCATGCATAAGGTTTATTGCTTCTGCAACAGTAGCATCAAGTCCAATTGTAATCGGATCAAATATCATAACATTCTCAGCCCTTTTAACCCGCCTGACCTGAGCAGCCTGCCTTTCAATACTCATATTCTTGTGGATGACTCCTATACCACCTTCTCTTGCAATGGCAATGGCTAGATCATCTTCTGTAACAGTATCCATTGCAGCTGAGATAATCGGTGTGTTGAGCTTGATATCTCTGGTAAACATTGAGCTCAGATCTACTTCACGGGGAAGAACCTCTGAATATGAGGGAATAAGCAAAACATCATCAAATGTTAAACCCTCATATGATATTTTTTCTTTGTTAAATGATGACATTGGACCGGAGTTTAAGTTTTGCTGCGCAAATTACGAAAAATTAACAACTAGTGAAAGTGTCATTTTTATTTACACTGTTTATGATTGATTTCTAAAACCGATAACAGTTATTACATTTGTATATTGTTGTAAAAAGGATGAATATAGAACCCTACAGGCAGGTACTTACAAAATACTGGGGCTACACCTCGTTCCGTCCGCTACAGGAGGAAGTAATAAGATCAATTGCAGAAGGGAAGGATACTCTTGGGTTAATGCCTACAGGAGGAGGCAAATCAATAACATTTCAGGTACCGGCACTGGTAAAGGAGGGAATTTGCCTTGTGATAACCCCTCTGATCGCACTTATGAAAGACCAGGTCAACAGACTAAATTCACTTGAAATCAGATCGTTGGCCATTCATTCCGGGATGTCTTCTGAAGAGATAGATATTGCTCTCGAAAACAGTATATATGGCGATTATAAGTTCCTCTATATTTCTCCCGAGAGAATATCAACAAGAATCTTCCAGACAAGATTACCGCGTCTGAATCTTAATCTTGTGGCTGTTGATGAAGCCCATTGTATTTCACAGTGGGGATATGATTTCAGACCTTCATACCTGAAAATAGCATCAATAAGGGAAACAATCTCAGAGAAAGTTCCATTTCTTGCCCTCACGGCTTCTGCTACACTTCTTGTTATTGATGATATAATAGAGAAGCTTGAGTTTAGGGAAAAGAATGTACTGAAAACAAGTTTTGAAAGAAAGAATATTTCTTATCTGGTAAGGAAGGTTGAGGACAAGGGAGATTATATGGTTAAAACTCTACAAAAAATCAAAGGTAGCGGTATTGTATATGTAAGAAGCAGAAAAAGAAGTAAGGAGATAGCAGAATTGCTTGTATCAAAAGGTATTAGTGCCGATTTTTATCATGCTGGTCTTACCGGCGAACTCAGAGATAAGAAACAAATTGCATGGACAACCGGCGAAACCCGTATAATAGTTGCTACCAATGCATTCGGAATGGGAATAGATAAGGCTGAAGTCAGATTTGTAATTCACTGGGATATACCTGAATCCATTGAGGATTATTACCAGGAATCAGGAAGGGCAGGTCGCGACAATAAACCAGCCTATGCTGTTCTTCTCTATTCGCCTTCCGACAAAAAGCGTCTGGAAGATTCTGTGAGAAGAAAATTCCCTCCAATCGAAAAAATTAAGGATGTCTATGAAGCTTTATGTAATTACCTGCAAGTGCCACAGGGTTCAGGAAAAGATAATGTATTTGACTTCAACCTTTACGATTTTGTCTCAAAATACCGTCTTCCGGTTATTGAAACATATAACAGTCTGAATTTTTTACAGAGAGAGGGTTATATCGAATTCACTGAAGAGATAAATAATCCCTCAAGGGTCCATTTTATTGTTGGCCGGGACGATCTTTATAAATTCCAGGTGGCAAATGAATCATTTGATGGATTTATTAAACTGCTGTTACGATCATACACAGGCATGTTTTCAGAATTTGTGGCTATTAATGAAGAGGCTCTGGCTAAAAAATCCGCATTATCGAGAGACGCAGTGTATAAATTTCTTGTAAAGCTCTCTACGCTAAACATTATACGGTATATTCCGGGGAAAAAAACAGCACTGGTCATTTTTACTGAAGAGCGTCTCGAAAGAAAAGCACTTATGATATCACCTGATAATTACCTTCATGTGAAGGATAAGCATATAATACGGCTTAACAAAATGATCGATTATGCAGATTATAATACGAGATGCAGGTCAGTGATGCTGCTCGATTATTTTGGAGAAGAGTCTGACAGGTGCGGTATATGCGATGTTTGCCGGAAAAGGAATGAACTAGATCTGAGTAAATATGAATTTGATCTAATACTTGATGAAATAAAGGATGTATTATCCAAACAAAAGTATGATGCACAGGAACTTGTAAGCAAAATCAACCACCCGGAGGAAAAAGTGGTGAAGGTACTTCGCTGGCTTCTGGACCATAAGAAAATCATTATGGATGACAAACATCTTCTCTCATGGAAGGAACCTGATCTCTTTTCACGATAAATACCTATTTTTGCAGTCTGAAGAAAAAAAGATGAAGAAAAAGACCTATCCTGTTTATTCACGTAGTGTGGTTGAATTTGTGGCAGTGGCCAATGAATACTGCAAGTATGCAGAACATGCCGGTGAACTGAAAGGTGATGAGATATTGAAAATATTACAGCGTATTCTCCCTCTTTTATACCTTAAAGCATCATTGCTGCCCGGTCTTGAACCAGTTTTTGAGGATGGTAATGAGAAGTTTGTTACTGAATCTGACTGGTTCAGGATTCACAATAAAATTAAAGAGAAGTTAGGAACGGCAGATGATTATCTTGAACTCTATGATGAGGAATTGATAATAGCTGAAACACCGGGACAGTCGAGCCTGGCAGAAAATATGTCAGACATTTATCAGGACCTTAAAGACTTCCTGCTTCTCTATCAGACAGGCACACAGGAGGTTATGAATGATGCTGTATGGGAATGCAAGTTGAACTTTGAAAATATCTGGGGTCAGAAACTGGTAAATGCCCTGAAGGCAATACATAAGTTCATTTATTCCGGGAAAGAGATAGAAAAGGTTGAAGATGATGACCTGACAGGAGAGAATATAGACACTTCAGATTGGATCATATCAAAAAGACAGAAGGAGTTCAGGGGGGATGATGAAGAATAAATATCGTGAGACCATTTCCGCTGAGGAGATTTTAAATTATGAACTGTCGTGGTTTAAAGGTGAAATAGTAATTGTTGATAATATGAGAGTTTACAGGAAAGTGATTCCGAGGCTTCAGAATATAAAGATACTAGGTTTTGATACAGAAACCCGTCCATCTTTCAAAAAAGGGCGAAAAAACAAGGTTTCTCTCATTCAACTTGCCACCTCCGATCTGGCCTGTCTTTTCAGGATAAACAGGATTGGAATGCCACAGGAACTTGTTGATATTCTGGCCGATCCTGAGATTATAAAAGCCGGAGTGGCAGTCCATGACGATATTCGGTTCCTGAAGAATGTGAGAAAATTTAATCCTGAAGGACTTATTGACCTACAAAAACTGGTAAAAGAATATGGCATTCACAGCTCAGGACTCAAAAAGCTGGCAGCTATAGTACTCGGATTCCGGATTTCCAAACGGCAGCAGGTAACCGACTGGGAAGCGAAAGCGCTTTCTGAAGCACAACAGATATATGCTGCAACAGATGCATGGGTGTGTCATGAGATATATAGAAAATTAATCGATTAATGATATTACTTTGATCGTACGGGCGTTCTAATAGAACGCCCCCACCCACGTCTTATGGATACAATAAAAACATCAATCAATGGACAGAAATAAGATCATACTCAAATCTGGCAAGGACCAGTCGGTACGAAGATATCACCCATGGATATTTTCAGGTGCCATTAAAAAGATATACGGGAATCCTGCTGAAGGAGATGTAGTAGATGTATATGACAACAAGGATGAGTTTCTTGCTGTAGGTCATTACCAGGCAGGCTCAATAGCAGTAAGAATACTCTCCTTTGCAGAGGTTAACCCTGATATCGATTTTTTCTGGGTAAAAATAAAAAACGCCCTGAAGTACAGGGAATCTATAGATCTTATAAGTGATCCACAAACAAATGTTTTCAGGCTTGTTAATGCTGAAGGAGATAGTCTGCCCGGATTGATAATTGATTATTATAATGGTGTGGCTGTTATGCAAATGCACTCTGTGGGTATGTCAAGGATGAGAAAAGAATTGACTGAAATACTTATACAATTGCTGGGAGAAAAGTTGACAGCAGTATATGATAAGAGTGAGGGAACAATACCATATATGTCGGGCATTTCAGTTGTCAATGAGTTTCTTTATGGAGATTCCGGTCCTGTGACAGTCATGGAAAATGGTTTTCAGTTCATAATTGATTTTAAATCAGGTCAGAAAACCGGATTTTTTATTGACCAGAGAGAAAACAGAAAACTAATCTCAGAATATTCAAAAGAGAAAAGTATACTGAATATGTTTGGATACACTGGAGGTTTCTCTGTATATGCGATGAAAGATGCTTCATTAGTCCATACCGTAGACAGCTCTTCATCAGCTATCAAACTAGCTGATGAAAATATAAGGTTGAATTATGGAGATGATTCAAGACATAAATCATTTGAAGCAGATGCATTCAAATATCTCAACGATATTAACAATAAATATGATTTTATTATACTGGATCCTCCTGCTTTTGCAAAACATAATAATGTTCTTGCAAATGCCCTCCAGGGATATAAGCGATTGAATACTATGGCAATAGAGCAAATAAAACCGAAAGGGATCATATTCACTTTCTCATGTTCACAGGTGGTAACAAGGGAGAATTTCAGAAAGTCGGTTTTTGCAGCAGCCGCTAACACAGGAAGAAAGGTGAAGATACTACACCAGATGAGCCAGCCTCCGGATCATCCTGTGAATATTTATCATCCTGAGAGTGAATATCTGAAGGGACTGGTACTCTATGTAGAATAAAAAGGTTGAAGGGAGTTGAAGTGGATTGAATAAAGTTGAATTGAAGAAGTTCCCCTCTTGGGAGGGGAGTCTATGAAAGCTAAAAGTCGTCAAAATGATGAAGATGTTATGAGCGTTATTAAAAATATTGAACTAATTGCCGCAAAACTTAGCCTCCAGAAATGGCAGGTCGAAAACACCATCAGGCTGCTTGATGAGGGAGCTACAATTCCGTTTATAAGCCGGTACAGGAAAGAGATGACAGGAAGCCTTGATGAGGTACAACTGCTACATATAAAAAATGAGTTTAACAGGTTGAAGGAACTTGATATACGCAGGGAGAGTGTTATAAAATCAATTGAGGATCAGGAGAAGATGACTCCCGAACTGATGGAGAAGATCCGTGCTGCTGAAACGATGGCAGAGCTCGAAGACCTATATCTTCCATACAGGCCGAAGCGTCGAACACGGGCAACAGTAGCCAGGGAAAAAGGACTTGAACCACTGGCTGAAATGATCTTTAAACAACAGGAGTCTGATCCTCTTCTGAGAGCTGAAGAATATGTCACAGATGATGTTCCTACACCAGAGGAAGCTGTTGCAGGAGCCTGCGATATTATTGCTGAATGGATAACCGAAGACGAATCGGCAAGAAAAAAACTAAGAGGTCTGTTTGATAAAGAAGCAGTTATATATTCAAAAGTTATCAAGGGGAAGGAGGCTGAAGGTAATAAATTCAGTGATTATTTTGACTGGTCCGAGCCTCTCAGAAGATGTCCGTCACATCGTCTTCTTGCTATGAGAAGGGGTGAGGAGGAAGGTTTCCTGAGACTATCAATTGAACCTGACGGGAGTCATGCCCTGGAGATCCTTGAATCACTGTTTATAAAAGGTAAAAATGAATCATCGGAATTTGTAGGCAAAGCGATTGAAGAGAGTTGGAGAAGGTTGCTCTCTTCATCCATGGAAACCGAATTCAGAAATATCTCTAAAGAAAGGGCAGATGAGGAGGCAATAAAGGTATTTGCTGATAATCTTCGCCAGCTTCTGCTTGCTTCACCCCTTGGTGAAAAGAATATCCTTGCTATAGACCCCGGCTTCAGGACTGGATGCAAGGTCGTTTGTCTCGACAGGCAGGGAAACCTGTTACATAATGAGACCATTTATCCACATCCGCCTCAGAATCAGACAGCTCTGTCGATAAAAAAGCTCCTGTCGCTGGTAAGTGCCTATAAGATTGAAGCCATTGCCATAGGTAACGGCACTGCAAGTCGCGAGACAGAAGAATTTATCAAGTGGGTGAAGTTTGATAAGGATATACAGGTGTTTGTTGTCAATGAAGCAGGGGCTTCAGTTTATTCAGCGTCTAAAACCGCCAGGGAAGAGTTTCCCGATTATGATGTTACCGTTAGGGGTGCTGTATCAATTGGGCGCCGTCTTATGGATCCTCTTGCCGAACTTGTTAAAATCGATCCGAAATCAATAGGGGTGGGGCAGTACCAGCACGATGTCGGCCAGGCAAAGTTACAGGAAGCACTTGATGAAGTTGTCATGAGCTGTGTTAATGCAGTGGGTGTAGAGATAAATACAGCAAGCAGACATCTTCTTACATATATTTCAGGACTCGGTCCGCAGCTGGCTCAGAACATTATCGATTACAGAATGGAGAAAGGTCCTTTCAGATCAAGACAGGAAATTCAGAAGGTAAAGAGAATGGGAACTAAGGCTTTCGAGCAAAGTGCAGGCTTTTTGCGGATAAAAAATGCTGAGAATCCTCTCGACAGCAGCGCTGTTCATCCGGAAAGCTATCATGTTGTCGAGAAGATGGCAAAAGACCTGAATTGCAATGTACAGGAGCTTATCAGCAACGAAAACAAAAGAAAAGAGATTAATCTTGAGAATTATATCACATCTGTAACAGGTTTGCCTACTTTGAAAGATATAGTGGATGAGCTGGCAAGACCGGGCCGTGACCCGAGGTCAAAAATAAAAGTGTTCCGCTTTGCCGATATTCATGAAATGGAAGACCTTGTACATGGAATGGTCGTTCCGGGAATTGTGACAAATATCACAAAATTCGGTGCATTTGTCGATATCGGTATTCACCAGGACGGGCTGGTTCATATTTCAAATCTCAGTGACTCTTATGTGAAAGATCCATCAACAGTTGTAAAACTAAATCAACATGTTATGGTGAAGATACTGTCGGTCGATATCGACAGGAGACGGATACAATTGTCAATGAAGGATGTAAAAGCAGAATAAATATTGTAGTTACGTTGCATGCAACGTAACTACTATCAGAACGGTCTCATACCGCTCTCAGACCTGGATCTCATTTCAGGTTTCCTGGGCAATTTCTGATCCCTCATTGCAGCGTTATATGCAAAGGATGCTGTTATTATTGCATTGACCCGCAGATCAGTAAACACCAATCTTTCATAAGTATCCATTACTGTATGGTAAGTACGTCCATATTCTATTGCATCCTGTATAAACTGGAATGCCGGTAGGCCAAACCTGTCGAATGAAAGATGATCAGTACCACTTGTATTCCTGATAGCTATTGTAGAGCATCCCATGCTTTCGAACGGCTTAAGCCACTCCTCAAAGATTGGTCTTACCATTTCATTCTGCTGAAGGTAAATACCTCTGTAACGGCCTGATCCGTTATCCATATTGAAATAGACAGCAAACTTGTCATAACCGGGTTTATTCTCGTTTGTTTCAGGATCCACAAGGTATTTCTCGGCATAACCGCGTGATCCATGAAGTCCCTGTTCTTCACCACCCCATAGTGCAACTCTTATTGTTCTGCGTGGTGCTACATTAAGGGCTTTTAGGATACGAAGCGCTTCCATCATCACTATGCAGCCTGATCCATTATCAGCTCCTCCGGTACCGCCGTGCCATGAATCAAAATGTGCACCCATAAGCACGATTTCATCCTTGAGAGCTTTATCAGTACCGGGAATCTCCCCGATAATATTGTAAACCTGTGGAGCATCAATGAACTTATTTTGTATTTCGATCTCCATTTCTACCGGTACATCCTTACGGATCAGCCTTTCCATCCTACCATGAGTTTCGATTGACAGGTTCAATTCAGGTATCGGCTCAGGATCACCTGAATTATAACTGGCACCGTTTGACCTGGGGATATTATATATTCCTGAACTGTTAAGTATGACTGCAACTCCTTCACTTTTCATTAGTTCAGTAATCTTTGTCCTTAATTGTCTTCGGGCCATCATGGCTGCAATGTCGTAAGGCATTCTGCGTCTTCCGCCGGAAAGCCGTTCCGATTCAAGGGCTTCCAGTTCTTCATCTGTAAGTCTTCTGGCCAGGGGTTCATAACTAATCTCATGTGTGGAAGTAGCAGGTATCAATGCTATCTTGTCTTTAAGTGTACCCTTATATTTTTCAAGATCTTCCTCTGTATTCACCTCCACTATAACTACCTCACCCTTGATAAGTCCGTTTGTACTACCTGTCCATGCAACGGGATTGCAGGCAAAACTAGCATAATATGGGGCTGTCATTGCTGCATAGGTCTTAAGATTATCCCAGCCGCCACGGTTGAAATCCCTGGCAGCCTCTATTCTGACATTCTCGAATCCAAGTTCTTCCATTTGTTTTTTCGCCCATTCGCTGCCACGGTTAAATCCTGTAGATCCTGTAAGTCTTGGTCCTACATAATCGGTCATCCAGAAGGCCAGGTCTTCGACTCTGGAATTATTCATTCCTTCTTGCTTGATCTTGTAGATCATCTCAAGATCTACCTGTTCAGTCTGGGCAATAAGCCATGATGATATAGCAAGTAAAAGGAACAAGCTGATAGTGATTTTTCTGATTTTCATAGTTTTAGTTTTTGTCTGAAACAAATTTAAGTAAAATAGAATATTATTGTCCATTCCGAAGAAAATGATTTAAGGATATTTAACAATGTTCTGATTTAAACTTCAACTTCAACCTAAATATACCCACTCCAAATCTCCTGCTACGCTAAAGTTACGCGGGATAAGTTATTAAAAGGGAGAGTTAAATAGTAAAAACTCATCGTTTAAGACGTGTATTAGCCTTAAATACTCTTTAATTGTCAATGCTATAATCTCCCGATACGCTTTTACTCAGATCAAGCTATCGGGACAGGCTCTCCCAAGAGGGGATTTTTATTACTTTTGTATTCAATTAACCCACCCCATACCCCTCCTTGGAGGGGATTTTGTGG
>CAZOZU010000040.1:8020-10287 GCA_964584355.1 uncultured Rikenellaceae bacterium | reverse complement strand
TGAAAATACCTTTCTGGCATGGTTAAAAATTATTTAAAGATGTCGTTAAGGAATATTCTGAGACATAAAGGATATTCCATCATCAACATTACAGGGCTGGCTCTCGGCATTACCTGTTGTTTACTGGTTTTCTTCTGGGTCCGTTATGAACTCAGCTTTGACCATTTTCATGAAAATGCACGGAGATATCACTTGTACTTACGGAATTCCATAGTATTGAAGGAGAGATCAACTATACCAATACCAGCCAGGCCCCACTGTCTGCCATTTTAAAAGGAAGGTATCCTGAAGTTGTTAATTCAGCCAGAGTAGTAAATTTTATTTTCGGAGTAGGAAAACAAGAATCTTCTTCCGAGGAGGAGATCCTTTGTGTCGATCCCTCCTTTCTCGATATATTCACTTTTCCCTTTATCCATGGTGATCCGTCCACAGCACTCGATAATCCCCGGTCAGTGATTCTCACAGAGACCCTCTCCCGAAAACACTTTAAAGATGGTGATCCGCTGGGAAAAACAATAATTGTCGGCCAGGACGCACCTTTTGTTGTTACCGGTGTAATAAAAGATATCCGGGATAATTCACAATTTGCCGGTAAAGACGCTATCATCCCGATGTCATTTGCCAGTGAATTGGGATGGTATAACCTCAATGAATGGGAGGGATTTAATTTTATTACCTATCTGCAGCTTCAGAAAGGGGTTTTTTATAAGGATGTTGAACAAAAGATCACTGATATCCTCAAGAATATCTTTCCTGAATCAACAACTACCATTCAGCTCCAGCCATTGACAAGGATACATCTCTATGAGCCGGGAGGAGGGGGACTGATAAAATATATCTATATATTTTCAGGGATGGCTCTTTTTATTCTCCTACTAGCATGCATTAATTACATGAACCTCTCAACAGCCAGGTCATCAGGAAGAGCCAAAGAGGTTGGTGTGCGTAAAGTTGGCGGTGCCAACAGGAGGCAACTCATCCGTCAGTTCCTCGGTGAATCTCTCTTCCTCTCCCTGTTAGCCACTATACTCGCTGTTGCATTGACCTATTCATTAATTCCTGTATTCAGACAACTTACAGGCAGAGAAATAGAGATATCCTACTCCATCTGGACCTTTCTTTTTATTATCGGAATCTTCGGTTTAACAGGATTGTTATCCGGCACCTATCCCGCTTTTATACTCTCAGCCCTCAAGCCGGTCAGTTTAATAAAAGGCATTCTCGGGCCGAGAAAAGAAAGAACTATATTCAGGAAGATACTTGTGGTATTTCAGTTCGCGGTTTCTATTTGTCTCATTATCATCACTCTCTTTATTATCCGACAGATGCATCTTATCCGTAATAAAGACCTGGGATATGACAAGGAAAACGTCATTTGTCTGAGCAGTATTGAGGGGATTGCACAAAAGTATATGACTATCAGAGATGCACTTCTTGCAAATCCGAATATAACAGGAATGACTATTGTTGATTCATTTCTGGATTCACCCAATTCATCGGCTACAAGCGATGTTGTTCATTGGGAAGGGCAGGTAGCAGATGAGAATATCCCCTGGTTAATTGTGAAAGGTGTTGACTATGACTTTCAGAAAACATTTAGTATTGAAATGTCGGAAGGACGTTTTTTCTCGAGAGAATTTCCCTCTGATCTTCAGGAAGGTATGGTCATTAACGAAACAACTGTAAAGGCTATGAACATGGATTCACCTGTCGGCAAAAGGTTTCATTTCTGGGATTTTGACGGAACCATAATCGGTGTGACAAAGGATTTCAATATGCAATCCCTCCATAAACAAATAGAACCCATGGTTATGAAGCTGGGAGTTAACCTGCAAAGAATAGCCATAAAGATTAAACCGGATAATATACAGGCAACCATAGGATTTATTGAGGATGAAATAAAGAGAATAGTACCTGAGTATAGTTTCCGGTTTGAATTTCTCGATCAAAGATTAAACCGCCTGTATGTTGATGAACAACATATGAAAAATATAACCCTGGCCATTTCTTTTCTTGCCATTTTCATCTCCTGTCTCGGGATATTCGGCCTGGCATTATATACTGCTGAGAAACGTACCAAAGAAATCGGTATCCGTAAGGTTTTCGGTGCATCAATTTCCGGAGTCTTTATGCTGTTAAACACGGAATTTGTAAAATGGGTTATTGTGGCAAACATCATTGCCTGGCCGGCAGCATATTATTTCATGAACAGGTGGCTGGAGAATTTTGCATATCGAATTTTCATTGATTTCTGGATTTTTCTTTTT
>CAZOZU010000040.1:3221-8010 GCA_964584355.1 uncultured Rikenellaceae bacterium | reverse complement strand
TAGAACTAAATGCAGGGACATTCATTTTATCAGGGCTGTTAGCAATAAGCATAGCATTAATATCAGTCAGTGCACTGGCTATTAAAGCAGCACTGATCAATCCGGCCGATTCGTTAAGATATGAGTAGTGTAGGTCTGTCGCTTTGCGATATTAAGGTTCGTACTTTCGTATGCTTGAATGTTTGAACGTTTGATCGTTCGTTCGTTCCTTCAAACCATTATACCGCTATACCGTTACACCGCTATACCGCACATTCACTCCTGCTTAAGCAGATTAGCAGGATTTTCTCTTACAGGACGCCACATGGCAAACAGTGTGGCAATTCCGGCAACCATGAAAGCTAATAAAGCTGGTAAAATGAACAGGAAAATATGATAAATTAGTATTGAAAATATGCGGCAGAATTTCTTTGTGAAGAGAAACATGATGGAAGTCTTTTACAATACCTATTATTTCTCCGGTCTGACCCCACATAGTAATTTGTTGTCCAACAGGATCTTTAAATCCCAGCATCTTTGCAGCCGTTTCATTAATCACATATTTCCCCATGTCAGCTCCGAATTCATCAGAGTATCCTCTACCGCTGACGATCTCGAACTTAAATGCATCCAGGTAATTATCCAGGCAAAGAGTATATCGCCATAAATCCTTTGTCTGGCTTTCTTTCAGAGCCCATTGAAGACCACCTGTCTTATAGTCTTCATCGAAAGGGTATGCCTGGCCTGCAGTGGCAATTTCAATTTCAGGATGTGATTCAAGGCGTTCAAGAAATGCGTTGAAATTGTTACCTATTCCACTATTCATGCGGACAGATATTACATTATTGACAGAAAATCCTAAATCAGACTGACTGCTAAATCGAACCTGCCGGATAACTATCAGGGTGGAAATCAATAATGCGATTGCTAAGGTAAACTGAAATATTGTTGAAACAAGAATGATAAAAGATCTGATCCCTCCTCTTATAATGGTACGATGTGTTAAATCAACAGGATTTTTACCTGTAAAAAGAAAAGAAGGATATAATGATGCTAATAAACTAAGCAGTCCTGTAATAACAATCAAACCTACAAATAATTCGGGCTGATGAAAAATGCCAATTTCAAATTGTTTACCAAACACCGGGGTCAAGGCAGGCAGTACCAGTTCAGCAAGAATCACAGCCAATACTGTAGCCAGAAAAACCAGGATAAATGATTCAGTAAAAAATACAAGCATTAACTGGCTTTTTTTGGCACCCAGCACTTCCCGCATACCTATCTCCCTGATCCTGTCCGCATAGTTTGCAGATGCTATATTTATATAATTCAGCGATGCAACAAGGAGTAACAGAAAAGCAACAGTGCCAAACAGAAATACATTCCTTTTGCCGCCAAAAGCAAGATGAACTTTATGTACTGGTATGATACTGACAACAAAAGACCGGGGCAGTGAAGTTTCCTCCGGTAAATTATCATTCATAAAAGTCTCGATCTTTTTTTTGAAGTTTTCAATATCAATCCGTGGTTTCATCAGTAGAAATGATGGATCCGCCCAGTTCCAGTTATTTGAAAGATCCTCATAAACAGGAAGAAAGAAATCGTAATGGAAAAAAGTATTCTCAGGAATTTCCACGACACCTGAAACAGTTAACAGCTGAGAGTTATTAAACAGGATGGTCTGACCTACAGGATTTGAATCATGGAAATATTTATCTGCTATCCTTGAACTGACTACGACGAAATCAGGCTTGGAAAGTAAAGTGTTCTTCTCCCCATTAAGTACAGAGAAATCAAATATTTCAAAAAACATTGTATCAACCCTGGCAACATATGATTCATATACATTAACCCTGTCAGGTGAATCATAATGGAAAGAAAACGAACAATTCATTTTATTGACCAGACTGATGACAGTGCTATATGATTCAATCTCAGGATATTGTTGAAACATTTTAGGTGCCATGGCATATGGACAATTAGGATCCAGGATGCCATTCGAATGCCTTATTGTCAACTGATATATTCGGTCCCTGTTCTGATGAAACCTGTCAAATGATAATTCATTAGCAATCCAGCTCACTATTATGATGAAACATGCCAGACCAATTGTTAAACCTGTAATATTGATTATTGAGAACCTTCTATTCCTGATAAGGAACCGTAATGCTATTTTTAAATAGGAGTTACACATGTTACTTTTTCCCGTACAGATGTTAAAATTATACCTCTTACATAAAAGACTTGATTATCTATTAAATATGATTTATCTGCGATTTTAATTAATCTAATATAAATAATGACGGATTAATTAATGTAACACTGCAAGAAATATATCAGTTTTTTATAAGGAATTTATTTGTCGCTTAACTAACTGTCCGGATAAATGTGGCAATTCCAGTGTTTAATTTCCTTGCCAAATCAGACAAGACTATAATGTTTAATGGTTATAATAACTTTATTATTTGAGATATATCTTGATTTATTCCTGTCTGAGCATCTCAACTGGGTTTCTGAGCGCTGACCTGCGACTGATTGAGTATACTGTAACCACAACAAGCAGGGATATCAAGGTTAGTGATATAATAAAAGGAAATGTCCCAATGGTTATCTTTCCGCTGAAATGGCTTAGCCAGTTTCGTGCAACAAGATATACCACGGGCCAGGAAATTAAAGTACCTAATAGAACTGGCCAGATAATTTCAAATATCGATTGAATGGTTATATTTTGTTCAGAAGCACCAAATACCCTACGTATGCTGTTCTGTCTGATTCTTCTCTCGGCAAGATATGCAGCCATGGCATATGCTCCGGTTAGTGAAAGGATTATTGCGATTATCCCACAAATACTGATAATGTTGAAAAGATTTATCTCCTTCTCATATAAACCCAGAACTGCCTCATCGAGGCTCTTGTATTCCATTGAATAATCAGGGTCAAGCTGTGTTAGTAACTTGTCAATTTCAGCCAAGATAACTTTCGCATTACCACTGTATTTCACTGTTAATTCAGAACAACCGTTAAAAAACTGTGTATATAATCTTGGCATTCTATGACTACTAAGTGCAATGAAATCTGCATCTTCCATAAGGCCTATGACCTCCACAGTCATCCCGAGTGCCTTGAATTTATCTCCTACGGGATGTTCCAATCCGAGTATCCCGGCAGTATACTTATCAATTATCACAAGGCTGGAATCCTTTCTATTTATATCCCTGAATGTCTTACCTTCGATAAGTTTTATCCCATAGGTCTCGAAAAAATCATCCTCCACATTGAATCCAAAAACAAAAAACCGATTTTCAGGAATATTTTCCCCTTTTATTATTGACATTGCCATATCCACATTACCAAAGACACTGCTTCTACCAGTTACCATATCAATTCCAGTAATGCTCAACAATTCGTTATGTATCATGTCATATTTTTTAGCATGCACTGGTGATAATGCTATGAGCAGTCTGTTTTGTGAATCGAAACCCATATCAGCTTTTTCCAGGAAGTTAAGCTGGAGATAGAAAATAACCATCAGAAATATCAATCCGCCAGATATCGCAAACTGCAGTCCTATGAGTATTTTCCTAACATAATTTTTATTTCCCACACTGAATATACCTCTTATAAGATTGATAGGATTATAAGCTGAAAATCTGACAGAGATAATTAATCCTGCAATCAGTCCAAGTAACAAGGTCAGTGCAATTACCATGACTTGGATTTTCCATAGGCCGGGTCCGTACAGCTGCACCCTGACAGAGGTAAGTTTCTGGAAATGATCAAGAAATAATTTTGACATGATAAAGCCTATTATTGACGCCATAAATGTCATGAATAATGATTCGCTGATCAACATCCGGATAATTGTCCTTCCAGATGCGCCGTTGACCTTACGCATTCCTATTTCTCTGGCCCTGGTCTCAATCCGGGCATAAAATGTGTTTATGAAATTCACCATTGAGGTAAATAATACCAGCAGGGATACAGATAAAAAGATCAGGTAACTATTTCCCGTTCTTGAACTATACTGGTGCAGATCCTTAAGTGCAATTACCTCACTTTTTTCTTCATCTTTGCCCGACGAAATAAAATACTGATCAAGGTTATTCTTTAGAAGAGTGCTTTTCTCTTTTGCTGTTTTGGTCAAAATGTATAGATTCACTTTATCCTGGCCATTCTGAGAACCTGCTTTATTGTCTGCCTCCGTTTCAGACAAAAGAAAATCGAAATTCAGGTTTGAGTTCAACGGCGGATCCTTTATTATACCTGAAACAGTATACAATTTGTCAGTTATCATGACAATCCTGCCGGAACAGTCAATTCCTCCAAACAATTTCTTTGACAATCGTTCAGTAAAGAAAATCTTACCAGGCTCTGATAATGCCCGGGGATCGCCTGATAACAGCTTAAAATCAAATAGAGAAAAGAATTCAGGTTCAGTATAGTATCCACCGATTCCTTTAAAAACATTATTATTCAGGGTTATTTCAGTAGTTATCTCCTTAACTATACATGCCATCTCAACCATTGGAACATGGGTCACTGCATAATCCTTCATCCCTGATTCAACCGCATACGAGATCGCATTTGAACCGATCCTGGTATATATTGTGAAGATCCTGTTTGATTTGGCATGAAAACTGTCGTATGATGATTCAAATATTATGTATGATATAGATAGTATTACGACCATCATACCAAGTGAAAGGCCGGCAAGGGAAACAAGATTTTCCCGCCAGTTCTTTATCAGGTTGCGGATATATAATCTTATATTCATAGAATAAGAGGTTCGTACAACAAATCTTCTGGCTGG
>CAZOZU010000040.1:0-3211 GCA_964584355.1 uncultured Rikenellaceae bacterium | reverse complement strand
GATCTTACACAAAATAAATTTTGTTTGTAAGTATTGAGAACATACATAATATCGTTATAACCATAATTCGATTTGAGATTGCGATTATAAATAGTCCAGGGTGTCAGAGTGTTTATTCTGTTCAAAAATGGGAATTTGGGATATTTTATCACATGATTTAGTTAATGCAAGGTTAATGTCGTGTTAAACACTCAGCTCTACCAGGAATTGATTTTTTAGAATATTTACCAATGATATGATCCTGATTTGGGTGAAATTCCAGACATTTTTTCGTAGTTGCATTGTTTTTCGCGTAGTAGAGACGTTGCATGCAAGGTCTATAAAATAATTTATTATTGGGATGCTGTTACTTCCAGAATCCAGCCTGTAATTACCTGTAAAGCTGTTGGAGATATGGTTTCTTCAATCTTTACGTATTCAAAAATATTACCAGTTTCAGAGGTCTGTAACAAGTGGTTCAAGTTCGGGAGTTCTTTTATTGTATAATTATTATTTCCTCCGGCTTCGAGAGCCTTTTTAATCGCCTGGAGGTTTTCTCTGGCTGGTACCTGTACGTCATTTCCTCCATTAATGGCAAGTACGGGAATGGTTATCTTTTCCAATACCTTCCCCGGGTCGTAGGTAAGGTAAAATCGGAACCATGGAGAATGCAGCCTAAGTAACTGTGCATGTATGTAGGCTTCAAGGTTTTGCTCTGATATCTCAATAATCTCTCTTTCTTTTTCACTTAATCCTTCGAATGACTCTCTAATAATCTTGTCAAAGCGACCCCTTACAGCCGAACTATCAGTTTCCTGCATTATAACTTCAAACATATTTTCCAGCACAATTCTTTCCCTGGCAATCAAATCCTCACTTGCGCCTTTGGATTTCAAATCTCTTGCACGTCCTGAATATTCCATTTCTTTAATTGCCAGGCCGGGGCTTGCGATCATTACAATATATGCCACAGAAGGAGTTTTTACTGCAACCATAGGCGCAATCATGCCACCCTCACTATGACCAATTAAACCGATTTTTTCCTGATTAATTTCCTTGCGGTTCTTGAGATAGCTTACACCAGCTATTGCATCTGATGTAAAGTCAATGGCTGTAGCCTTATCAAAATCCCCGGTTGAACCTCCTATACCCCGATCATCAACACGCAGAACGGCTATACCCCTCTTTGTTAAATAGTCTGCCAGCACAAAAAAGGGGCGGTGACCAAATGCTGCTTCATCCCTGTCTTGAGGACCGGAGCCTGAAAGTAGCAGCACAGCAGGAAATGTACCCTCTGAATGTGGAAAAGTAAATGTCCCCGTAAGTGTAATATTAGCCTTAGTATTCTTAAATACAACCTCTTCAACTGAATATGGAAATGGTTCTTCTGGTTCCTGTGGACGCTTGATTACAAATTTCATATTGGAGCGTTTAAGCACCAAAGGTAGTGACATGCCGCCCTGTGACCACTGTCCGTTTATCGTTTCACCATCCTTTGTATAATTTCCATCAAAAACACCTTCGATAGGAGTTATTTCAAGGTGTACACTGTTTCTGTCAATATTGATTTTGTCGACAGGTATATCCATTGCATTCTGTTCAGGAACGTCAAGAGATGCAATAAATATGCTATCAGTATTTTGAGAAATTGTAAAAATCATCTGCAACTCAAATCCGGATGTTTTAATTACACCCTGCCAGATTCCACAGATTATATTATTTAGTTTAGTATGCTCTTGTGCATAAACAGAACAAATCGTTCCGGTCATGAGTATAAATATCAGAATTATAACAGGTGATGAGCTTATTCTATTTGGTTCTTTTTCTCTTTTCATTTTTGTTTTCTCCTTTTTATAAGTTTAATCTTTATTAGCATAAATGTTAGATTGCGTACTGTTTCTCACAGGATACCTGTAATTAAAATAATGGCCATTCTAACTACACTATGCATGACCAGAAAAAAAGTTACAATATGTTTAAAAACTGATCCCAATATTGTGTTAACATGAATTAATTTCACAGGAATAAACACTAATCACTAGTGCCTCTCACTTATAACAATGCAAAAAGCAATCCTGTTATTCATTATTATGATGGTGAGAAAAAGAATATCAGAATAATGATTATTAGTACAGATGATATTATGCTCGCTAAAATAATCGTATGGAGCATAATTATTCGTTTAGCCTTTTTGTAGGATTTAATTTTGTCATCTTGAGAAAGCGGAACCGGAATATCCTCAGAAGCCTCAATTGCTAATGACTGCCTTACGACTTTTGCAAGTTGAGGATCGGTTTCAAGGAATTTGTCTACAAAAGCGCGTGTATCTGCACTAACCTCATTAGCTAAATATAAAGGCAACAAATCCAAAATAATATTTCTTGTTATGATTTCCATGATTAATAACCCTCCGTATCTTTAAAATATTTGATTATTTTTTTGCGAACACGATATACTTTTACTTTAGTTCCTGAAAGTGATAGCTCAAGAATTCTTGCAATTTCAGCATATGGTATTTCATTATATATGTGCAAAATAAAGGCCGTACGATCTACCTCTGGTAAAGTCTGAAGAAATCTATGAATTTGTTCTAATTTGAGTTTAGATTCAAGCATCATATCTGGTCCAGGGATGGGATTAATAATTTCTTCGCTTATAGAGTCCAGATTCTTTCTCTTTCGCAATTGTTCTAGATAAATATTCCTGGCTATAGTGAACAGGTATGCCTTTAGTGTCTCAACTCGAATAGTACTGTTATGAGTCCAGGCACGAATAAACGTCTCCGATGTTATATCCTTCGCATTGAAGTAGCTACCCGTAAGATGTAACGCAAAGCGGTAAATGTCATCTGCATAGGACGTATATATTTCAGTAAAGTTCAAGGCAAATTCATTATTTGCTATAACATAATATGCATAAGTGAATGAAAAGTTACACTTTATTAATAAGTTATTAGCAGTATTGACTTGTCATTTGCAGGCTAACCGTGAATAACCGAACGAATTGAGCTCACGAAAAAAGCGAATAAAATATAAGTTTTCGTGAGTTTAACCTACGAACCTACACCCCAACATTTACTCCAAATCCTGAATATTTAATCGTCTCAACAGATTGCCAGGGGATTAATTCCCTATAGCCTGTCCCTTGCTGTCGCTTTCAACTACTACTTTGTGATCGAGCTTCTTGATATTCCTGCCCTTATTGAATCTAAAGGAATACTGGAACTGAAACC
>CAZOZU010000039.1:0-10322 GCA_964584355.1 uncultured Rikenellaceae bacterium | reverse complement strand
TCCAAACTGATCCTTAGAGGCTTGTTCTATAAATGCCTTGAATTCATGTTCCCAGGCAAAGGCATTTGGATCACAATAAGTACGTGAGATTATCGGAATAAATACAAGACATTTGAGTTTTTCTTTCAGAGATTCATCAACATCATGTGTTTCCAGAAGCCCGTTATGAGGGTTAATGTCAAAGTAAACGCTTATTTCTTCCTTGAAGGTGGATTCGAGTTCTGTTTTTAAAGCTTCAACGAAATCACTGACTCATTTGTCGCCTTTATTGTCTTTCTGGCGGTAGCTGATGAAGATATCGTATTCAAATCCGGGAACGAGGCTGGGTATATCAGTTATTCATTGCGATAAAATTAGGAAAGTTTAGGATATTAGGCAAATAAATTAATCGGGGTTAAGTGGATAGATCGCCAGTGTATAGAAGAAATAACTATTTTCGATTTTTCTTTACATATGTGGCTACATTATGAACATTGTCAATCCAGATGTCATTAGCCGGATCGGTTGCATATTTACATATCGCTTCAATAGTCTTTAACTGAGAAGTCTGGTTTCCTTCTACATTCATTTCGTGTCCTGCCAGGATAAGCCAGTACCCTTCTGCCTTTGCTGTCTCTATTAATTTCAGAACCTGCTCAAATGATTTTCCATCCAGTTCAGAAGCATTCAGCTGGGAAAGATCACAATAAGAAGGATCGTTAGGTGCTTCATTAAGCCATCCTCGTCCGCTTTCGAACATCATCGCAATAAGTGGAATATAACTCTGTGTATTTATTCCTCTTCCGATGAAGGTTTGTCCGCATGGATATGCAAATGATACAGGATCTATACCCAACAATTCCTTAATAAGCCTGCTTGCAGAATCCAACTCTGTCATCATTCTTCCAAGTGTATAATCCTCCAATGCTCTGTTTCTTGACCAGGTGAAGTTACCCGAACAGGGATGCAAAACTGAATGATTGCCTATTTCATGTCCATTATTAACAGCCATCTTCCAGGCATCAATCCTTTTCATCATACTTGCGGGAGAGATATAAAATGTAGCTTTCACTCCATACTTATCGAGAAGAGGGATACCGTTAACCGGCTGTGAAAGACGCGCATCATCAAAAGTCAGGCTCAGTGCCATTTTCTTGCCTTTGGGCCAGGAAAAATCTTGCTTATTAACAGATTCATTACCACTTTCGTATGCCTGGCTGAAAGAATAACAGGTCATGATGGTAAAAACTGACGACAAGAATAGAACAACCAGGTATTTAAGTTTTTTATTCATTGCGATAAAGTTAGAAAAGTTTGAAATATAATTCAAAAATTTTACACCTTTGTGCCGCTGCACCATTGAGCCGTTGTGCCACTTTATAAAAAACATTTCTTATATTCGGCAGTTTATTAAATCATGTCTCTCCAAAATGTTATAGAAGTTAAGGAGGCCTGGAAATCATTCAAAACAGTTCAGGCTGTGAAAGGGATAAGCCTGAATATCCCGAAAGGTCAGTTTGTTGCCCTTCTCGGACCAAATGGAGCCGGTAAAACTACCCTTGTGGAGATGATCGAAGGTATCCAGAAACCGGACAAGGGTGAGATAACCATTATTGGGAAACATTGGAAAGGAAATGAGGATTCTCTTCGCAGGATAATCGGACTCTCACTCCAGGAGACAAGATTTATCGATAAACTCAGAGTTACAGAAACACTTAAGCTTTTTGCCAGCTTCTTCAATCTTGGAAAAGAGAGAGTAAATGAAATAATTGAAATTGTTGGACTTGAGGATAAAAAGAGGTCTTATGTAGTCAACCTTTCCGGTGGACAGAGGCAAAGGCTGGCAATAGGTATTGCCCTCATCAACAAACCCGCAATCCTTCTTCTTGATGAGCCAACCACGGGGCTGGATCCCAATGCAAGAAGAGAAATATGGAATATCCTCATGAAACTTAAAGAGGTTTCGGAAACATCAATGATTCTGACAACACATTACATGGAGGAAGCCGAAAAACTGTGTGATTATATCATCATTCTTGATAAAGGAGAAATACTACGCGAGGGAACCATTGACCAGCTTCTTGTTGACAGCAATTCACTTGATGATCTCTTTACAACACTTACAGGAAGGAGGATTTATGAGTAAAATCCTCAAAATAAACCAGCTATGGCATCTCACCCTGGCTCATTTCCGCGAAATAATCAGGGAACCGGGGGTTCTTTTCTGGGGAATAGTATTTCCGATCCTGATGTCGCTGGGTCTCGGTCTGGCTTTTACTAAAAAGGGTGATATACTTCGCAAGGTGGCAGTAATAAAACATGACGAAATATCTGTATCGGATAGCTCTGCTATATTCAATTTCCTAACTAAGAACTGTGAAGAAAATCTTTCAGGAGAAGAAGATGACTATAAATGGCGATTTGAAATAAGGGATGATAAACTTGGTAATTCTGTCTTTCTCTTTTATGAGCTTGAATGGAATGATGCCATGGTTCTTCTTAAAAGGGGGACAGTTAATCTGATCCTTTACAGCCATAATGGTAACACAGAATACCATTTCGACCCTGTAAATTCTGATGCGGCACTGACATACCTTAGGCTCAGTAATATTATCGGTTCAGGTGAGATCCTGCCCGCAATGAACACTGCTGAAATAAAACCTCTTACAGTTACCGGAACCAGATATATTGATTTTCTTATACCGGGGCTGATAACACTTGGTGTAATGATGTCGACCATGTGGGGCATCAGCTATGGGATAATAGACAAACGTTCGAAGAAGCTTCTGCGTCGTCTGGTTGCTACTCCAATGAAAAAATCTCATTTTCTCATCGCTCTGATAACTGTGAGATTAGGTATGAATTTCATAGAAGCAATAATCATTGTATTATTTGCACTTCTTGCTTTCAATATGTCGATACAGGGCAGTATTTCTGCCATGATCCTTCTTTTTCTTGCAGGAAATGTGGCTTTTGCAGGTATTGCTGTTTTTGTTTCATCACACACTTCAAATACTGAAATAGGCAACGGACTTATTAACTTCATTGTGATGCCAATGATGGTTTTGTCAGGTATTTTCTTCAGTTACTATAATTTCCCTGATTGGAGTATCCCTGTAATTAAGAAGCTGCCCCTTACAATGCTCACCGACGGGATAAGAAGTATCTTCAATGAAGGTGCCGGTTATAATGAAGTAGCGTTACCTGTTATTATACTCTCCATGACTGGTGTATTCTTTTTTGCCGTCGGATTAAAGATTTTCAAGTGGCATTAAGCAACA
Source organism: uncultured Rikenellaceae bacterium (assembly GCA_964584355.1). Classification (GTDB taxonomy): domain Bacteria; phylum Bacteroidota; class Bacteroidia; order Bacteroidales; family VadinHA17; genus LD21. The sequence goes on along the minus strand of CAZOZU010000039.1, from coordinate 7,062 downwards.
TATATTCTTTTCCATCATTTCATGCAACAATTGGTTTTTCTTCATGTCTTTATCATGGAAACAGATTAAAAATAAAATAAGAAAGAAAATGAAAAACCTTAAGCATTTAATATTTGTAGTTTTGTTCATTGCAATTGGTACCGCCGCCTGTGGTCAATTCCGGAAAACTGTATATGGCGATGGCGATGTTGTGAGAAAAGAAAGAAAAGCAGGAGATTTTACCGGAGTAAAGGTCAGCACCGGTATAGATGTTTTCCTATCACAGGGTAATAACATGAGTATTGAGGTTCAGGCAGATGAAAATCTTCATGAATATATTATGACAGATGTCAGAAATGGTGTTTTGTATGTCTTTACCGATGCAAACATCCGCAGGGCAAAAATGAAAAGAGTGTATGTTACAATGAAAGAGATCAATTACCTTAGCACCAGCAGTGCAGGTGATATCATTGGTGAGACCCCGGTAAGGACAGATGATCTGGAATTGTACGCAAGCAGTGCAGGCGATATCAAGCTGGAAGCTTATGCAAAAAACGTAGAAATTGATATTAGCAGCTCCGGTGATGTTACGCTATCAGGCGAAGCAGACATGCTGGAAGGGGATCTCAGCAGTGCAGGTGATCTTAATGCATATAATTTCAAGGTGCGAGAAGCTGATCTTAAGGTTTCCAGTGCAGGGGATGCAGATATTTATGTGACAGAGAGACTTAGAGCGAGAGCATCCAGCGCAGGCGATATCAATTTCAAGGGTAATCCTGAATATCTTGATGCTCATTCCTCAAGTGCAGGAGGTATTCATAGCAGGTAATCTCCAATAATAACTATATATTTCCCGCTTATTATGAACCGTCAGGGTTAATCCCTGACGGTTTTTTCTTATTTTTGTATATATCCCATACTTATAATCAATTGTTCCATGAAAGAAAATATAAGCATCAACCTGAAGAATACAGGAAATTTTATTCCATATGAAGAGGTCTTTGCTCTCGCACAGCAATCAGCTCGTCACCTTGAATCCCTTAATGAGACAACAGGTGTTGGGAATGACTTTCTTGGATGGCTCTCCCTTCCCCATGATATTATTCCGGAGCTTGAGAGGATAGAAAAAATAGCCCATCACCTGAGATCAGTATCAGATACTACTGTAGTAATAGGAATAGGAGGATCATATCTTGGAGCCAGAGCAGTCATTGAGGCATTATCACATTCATTCTCCTCACTGCTTAAATCAAAAAAGCATCATGAGATTTTGTATGCCGGGCAGAACATATGTGAAGATTACTTGTCAGATCTCCTGGAAATTCTCGAAACAAGGAATTATTCAATTATTGTCATTTCAAAATCAGGAACAACTACAGAACCTGCAATAGCTTTCAGAATTCTTAAGGATCAACTTGAAAGAAAAGTAGGAAAAGCAGTTGCCGCTGACAGGATAATTGCTGTAACTGACAGCACAAAGGGAGCATTGAGATCGCTGGCCGAAATTAACGGATATGAAACATTTGTCATTCCCGACAATATAGGAGGACGCTATTCAGTATTAACTCCGGTCGGACTTCTTCCTATTGCTGTCAGTGGCCTGGATATCAAAACATTAGCGAAAGGCGCACAGGCAATGGAAAAGATAACAAGGCATAATAAAAATGCCTCAGAAAATCATGTCCTTATGTATGCTGCTGCCCGTAATCTTCTGCTGCAGGGAGGCAGACCAATAGAAATATTAGTGAACTTTACTCCCAGGCTTCATTACCTGGCTGAATGGTGGAAACAATTGTTTGGTGAAAGTGAAGGAAAAGAAGCCAAAGGAATATTTCCAGTATCGGTTGATTTTACCACAGATCTTCATTCACTTGGTCAGTATATTCAGGAGGGACAGAGAATTTTATTTGAGACCATCATCTCAGTTGGTAATCCTCGCAATAAATTAACAATCCCCAGGGAGAAAGAAGATGCTGATCAACTTAACTATCTTGCAGGGAAAAGATTATCGGAAGTTAATCATAATGCCGAAGTGGGAACAATACTTGCCCATAATGACGGGGACGTACCTGTAATTACCTTTAATGTCCCTGAAATTAATGAATTTTATATCGGACAAATTGTCTATTTCTTTGAACTGGCATGTGCTGTGAGTGGGTATATCCTCGATGTTAATCCTTTTGATCAGCCTGGAGTTGAGGCTTATAAAAAAAATATGTTCGCCCTGCTTGATAAACCGGGATTCGAAGAAGCAGGAAAGAAACTCAGGGAAAGGTTGAAATAGAAGATAATAAACCATACAATGAAAAAAACACCCAGGGAGAATGCAAGATGGGCGCTTGTGGTACCTACCAGCATGGGAGTACGTATTACTCCTTCAAATGGACAGCCCATACATTGCAGCGATACATTTCATATGCAAGTAACCAGCGCAGAAACAAATGTGGCAAGCGTATCATCATACCTGGGACTGCCAGTTAAAGTCCTCACAACATTTGTAAAGGAGAGTCCTGTTGCCAGATTAATAAAAGATAATCTTGCCGGACGTCATATGTCTGTCGAAGGTGTGGAGGTTGAACAGGGAGGTCCCTGGGGTTATCGTCATCAGTTCAATATTGCCGACAGTGGTTATGGTTTACGCGGGCCCAAAGTACATAATGACCGTACCGGAGAGGTTGGCAGGACGCTTAATACGGGAGATTTTGATCTTCAAAGGATATTTGGTAAGGAGGGTGTTCTGATCCTTCATCTGTCGGGACTAATCAGTGCCTTATCTCCTGAAACAAGTAACTTCTGCCTTGAGCTGGCAAGAACAGCAAAAATGCATAAAACGCTCATCTCCTTTGACCTTAATTACCGTGCAAGCTTCTGGAAAAACCGTGAAAAAGAACTCTCTGCAGTTTTCAACGAAATCGCAGGTATTGCTGATATTCTTGTGGGTAATGAAGAAGACTTTCAGTTATGTCTGGGTATCTCTGGTCCGGAAAAGGGAGGTAAAGACATTGCATCACAGATTGAAAACTTCAGAAAAATGATTGGTAAGACCAGGAAATTATATCCCAATGCATCTGTTTTTGCAACCACACTCCGGCAGGTTATAAATACCAATAAACATCTTTGGGGGGCTGTCATGCATGAATCCGAAAACTGGCATGTTGTAGAACCAAGGGAAATATGTGTTCTTGATCGTATCGGTGGAGGAGATGGATTCGTTGGAGGTTTGCTCTATTCTATTCTTAAAGGCTGGGATCCTGATAAATGGATTCAGTTTGGATGGGCAAGCGGTGCTCTTGCAACAACCATGATTACTGATTATTGTCAGCCAGCTGATGAAGAACAGATCTGGAATATCTGGAAAGGAAATGCACGTGTAAGTCGTTAATGAAATTAGTATAACCAATATAAATAATATAAAAATGAAAAAATCTGTATTCTTTTTTATGGTTTTAATTGCAATAGTAAGCATTACTATGAACAGTTGTAAAAAATGGAGCGAAACCACAACAGGATCTGTAATGACCGTTATCAATAAAGGAGGTCAGACCCTTGGTTATGATACAACCTCAGGAGTTGTTTTACTGATTGATAAAGGGTTTGCATTTAAAGATCTTAACAAAAATAACCAGCTTGATCCTTACGAAGACTGGCGTCTTAGTGCAGATGAAAGGGCAAAAGACCTTGCTTCGAAGATGAGCATTGAACAGATAGCAGGGCTCATGCTTTACAGTGCTCACCAGTCAATACCTGCCGGATCGCGAGGACGCTTTGGCGGAGCCACTTATAATGGTAAACCATTTGATGAAAGTGGTGCAAAAGCCTCTGACCTGACTGATCAGCAGATTAAGTTTCTTACTGATGATAACCTGCGGCATGTTCTTGTAACATCAGTACAAAGCCCTGAAACAGCTGCAATATGGAATAATAATGTTCAGTCATTATGTGAAGGCATAGGTCTGGGTATTCCTGCCAACAACAGTTCTGATCCAAGGCATCAGGCAATGTCAACAGCAGAATATAATGTAGGCTCAGCCGGACAGATATCCATGTGGCCCGGCTCACTGGGAATGGCTGCAACTTTTGATCCTGGTATAGTAAAACTGTTCGGAGATATTGCATCGAAAGAGTATCGTGCCCTTGGTATAGCAACAGCTTTGTCGCCTCAGATCGATCTGGCTACTGAACCACGTTGGAGCAGAGTTAGTGGTACTTTTGGTGAAAGTCCGGAGCTTTCTGCTGATATGGCTCGTGCATATGTCGATGGTTTTCAGACTTCCGGGGAAGAAACAGTCATTGCTGACGGCTGGGGTTATAACAGCGTAAATGCAATGATAAAGCACTGGCCCGGCGGAGGACCTGAAGAAGGAGGACGTGATGCCCATTTTTCATATGGGAAATATGCTGTCTATCCCGGAAATAACTTCGGGGCTCACCTGATACCATTCACCGATGGAGGCCTTAAACTGGAAGATGAAACAAAAATGGCCTCAGCTGTAATGCCATATTATACAATATCTTACAACACAGACAAGGTGAATAATGAAAATGTTGGTAATAGTTACAACAAATATTTAATAACCGATCTTTTACGGGGTGAATACGGCTTCGATGGTGTTGTCTGTACAGACTGGGGAGTAACAAGGGATGAGACTGCCGTGGATGGTTTTGGTACAACATGCTGGGGGGTTGAAACACTCACAGAGGTAGAAAGACATTATAAGATAATAATGGCCGGAGTCGACCAATTCGGTGGTAATAATGATTCACGACCAGTTATTGAAGCTTATCAGATGGGTATTGAAGAACATGGTGAGGAATTCATGCGGGCCCGTATGGAAGAATCTGCTGTAAGACTTTTAAAGAATGTTTTCAGAGTCGGTCTTTTTGAAAATCCCTATCTCAACCCGGAAGAAACAAAGAACATAGCAGGTAATACTGAATTCATGCAGGCAGGATATGATGCTCAGCTCAAATCAATTGTCATGCTGAAAAACAGAAATGATGTACTGCCTGTTGAAAAAAACAAAACAGTTTATATCCCAAAAAGAAAATTGCCCGCAGGCAGGAATTTCTTCGGTATGGAAACCCCAGCAACCGAATCATATCCTGTTAATATTGATATTGTAAGTAAATATTTCAATGTAACCGATGATCCATCTGAAGCAGATTTTGCACTGGTGGTAATTAACAGTCCCAATAGTGGTAATGGTTACGATCGTGCCGATGTTAATAAAGGTGGTAACGGATATGTACCTATCAGTCTTCAGTACAGTAAATATACAGCTGTAGATGCTCGTGACCCAAGTATAGCAGGAGGTGATCCTCTGGAGTCATTTACCAACCGAACCTATAAGGGCAAATCTGTTACAGCTAATAATACCAGTGATCTTAAAATGGTTCTGGACACTAAAGATGCCATGAAGGAAAAACCTGTTATTGTATCAATTAACATGTCCAGACCAATGGTATTTGCTGAATTTGAAAATGCTACCGATGCCATTCTCGTTACCTTTGAAGTACAGGATCAGGCTCTTCTCGATATCATCAGCGGAGCAGCAGAGCCCTCCGGACTTCTTCCATTGCAGATGCCGGCAAATATGCATGTAGTCGAAACCCAATATGAGGATGTTGCCTTCGATATGACTTTTCATATTGATACGGAAGGAAATGGATATGACTTCGGATTTGGAATGAATTGGAGCGGAGTAATTAAAGATGCAAGGACAGAGAAGTATGCATATAAATAATATTTAGCTTACATGTACCCACCCCCTTTGTCCCCCTCCCTGCTGAAAGCATGGAGGGGGAATTATTTGATGCACAATAACATAAGCCCCCTCTTTACGACGTAGAGAGGGGGTTTGGGGATGAGTACATGTAACAAGCAGGAGGTTAGGTCATCTTTTCTTACCTGTCAGCTTTTGTTTCTTAAGAAAATCTTCCAGAACCTGAGACAGGTTGGGATCTCCTATTTCCTGAAGATCATAATAGACTCTTGTATTAGGCTTCTTTATATTTATAATCCTGGCAAGATCAATTGGTGTTGCAATAATTACACTGTCACATTTGGTTCTGTTAATTGTACTTTCCAGGTCGTGTAACTGTTGTTTCCCATAACCCATGGCTGGAAGGAGGGTTCCGATATCAGGATATATCGTGAAAGTTTCTGTGAGTTTTCCAACAGTATATGGTCTGGGATCGATAAGAGTGATTGCACCGAATTTACGAGCAGCAACGATACCGGCACCCAGTTTCATCTCTCCATGAGTTAAGGTAGGGCCATCTTCAACAACCAGCACTTTTTTCCCTTTTATCACAGATGAATTATCAACCTTTATTGGTGAAGCAGCATCAATAACAACTGCATTAGGATTAACTTTCGAAATACTGTTACGAACCACCTGAATTGGTTCGGGAGCAGCTGTATCTATCTTATTAATAATTACCACATCAGCCAGCCGGAGAGTTACCTCCCCGGGATAATACATTAATTCATGTCCTGCCCTGTGAGGATCGGTTACTGTTACCATCATATCAGGCTTAATGAAGGGAAAATCATTATTGCCTCCATCCCATACAATAACATCACAACCTTCAGGATCCTTCTCTGCTTTACGTAAGATTGCCTCATAGTCAACACCCGCATAAATAACATTACCTCTTACAACGTGAGGTTCATATTCCTCCATTTCTTCTATGGTGCATTTATGCTTTTCAAAATCTTTTACACTTGCAAATCTCTGTACTTTTTGTGCAGTAAGATTTCCGTATGGCATCGGATGACGAATCGCAACCACTTTCAGTCCCTTCGACATAAGTACCTCTATAACTCGTCTTGATGTCTGGCTTTTACCACAACCTGTCCTTACAGCACCAACAGCAATAACAGGTTTATTGCTTTTGATCATTGTATCTGAAGGTCCAAGTAAAACAAAATTAGCACCTGCTGAATTTACCACCGCACTTACCGACATTACCTTCTGATATGTAATGTCACTGTATGAAAAGATACAGTCATCTACTTTATATTTCCTTATAAGTTCAGGAAGATTTTCCTCTGCAAAGATCGGGATACCTCTGGGATAT
>CAZOZU010000038.1:0-10426 GCA_964584355.1 uncultured Rikenellaceae bacterium | reverse complement strand
GGGACCGACAGCCTCTTTCAAGGATTTTGCAGCAAGAATAATGGCAAGGCTGATGCACTATTTCAGTTCGCACGACAATCTGAAATATACCATTCTTACTGCTACATCAGGCGATACAGGAAGTGCTGTTGCCAGTGCATTTCACAGGCTAAATAATATTAATGTAATAATACTCTTCCCTGCCGGTGAAGTATCCGAAACACAGCGAAAGCAGATGACCACATTACATGATAATGTCAGGATCATCGCTCTTAATGGCAAATTTGATGACTGTCAGCGACTTGTAAAAATGGCCTTCAGGGATGAATCGTTATCAGATATTCCGTTGACCTCAGCAAATTCAATAAACATAGGACGGTTACTGCCACAGGCTGTATATTATATCTATGTATGGTCGAAGCTGGCCAACAGAATGGATGACAAGGCAATATTCAGTGTGCCTTCAGGTAATTTCGGCAACCTGATGGGCGGAATCATTGCCCGTGAGATGGGACTCCCTGTCGGGAAGTTCATTATCTCAACAAATGCAAATAATGAAGTACCGGAATTTCTCAGGACAGGTATCTATAAAACGATAAGTCCATCAATAAACTGTATCTCAAGTGCTATGAATGTAGGACATCCGGGTAACCTGGCGAGGATTATTGCCCTCTATGGCGGGATAATGAATGAAGAAGGAATAATGGTCAGAAATCCCGAACTGACAAGATTGAAGAACGATTTCTTCGGTATCAGTGTATCAGACGAGGAAACCAGGTCAACCATTTTAACAAGTTACAAAAATCACGGATTGATCCTCGAACCTCATGGAGCTGTGGCGTGGCGAGGTGTGGAAACCTATAAACAATTATTTGGAACAACTAAGAATCAGCTTTTTGTATCACTGGAGACAGCACATCCTGCGAAATTCGTGGATGAGCTTAACAGGATACCAGATTTATCTGTACCGGTACCTGAATCTCTTGCCGGACTGAATAACCTGAAGGAAAAATTTGATGAAATGGAAAACAATTATGATGAGCTAAGGAGTTATATCCGGATGCTCCACTCGCAATAAAAATGATATGTATATAGTATGTGCTGACCTTGAAGGAGTTTTTGTCCCGGAAATATGGATCGAAGTATCCAAACATACCGGCATAGATGAATTACGGTTGACAACCCGTGATATCAATGATTATAACGTCCTTATGAAACACCGTCTGGATATACTGCATAAGAACAATATTACAATTCATGTTATTCAGCAAGTTATTTCAAGTATTAACCCCCTGCCCGGAGCAATAGAGTTTATTTCATGGTTAAGAAAAAGGACACAGCTTATACTCGTTTCCGATACTTACACGGAATTTGCCGATCCTCTAATGGAAAAACTGGGCCGTCCGGTTCTCTTCTGTAACCATCTTACAATTGATCATCTCGGAAATATAGTTGATTACAACCTCCGTCAGAAGGAGAGTAAGATGAAAGTAGCCGAAGCAATGCAAGGTCTTAATTATAAGGTGATTGGCGTAGGCGATTCATATAATGACATCAATATGCTGAGGAAAGCAGATGTCGGAATTTTATACTGTCCCCCGCAAAATGTAATAAACGATCACAGTGATATTCCGATTGTTTATTCATACGATGAGCTCAGGCAGATAATAGAAGATTACCTGGAAGAGGAAAAGGTTAAATAGAAATATCCTGATAATTATGAGATGACTATTCAAGTATTTCAGAGGTGTATTTGTCAGCAATATCCGACTGGTCGCTTGCCAATCCTGAAATGACAACGATCATATCCCTGTTCCAGGCCAGGAAAATAGTGCCATTGTAACCGTCAGTAAAAACAAATTTCCCGTTATTGGGTTGAAGGGGTTCGAGATCTGCAGTGGCCAGATATTTCTGTGCTATTTCTGAGGCTTCTTCCGGATCATAGAATTTTAAAAAATAAATATCAAAATTATCATTCCCCACAATATATGAAGCCTTAAATGCTTTGTTCAGAAACTGGTGACCCAGAACGCTTTCATTGATATAGGTCTCTTCATTTATTTTCCTCCCCTCATCCGGGAATTGATAAAGCAGAGAGGGCATTTCCGTATCCCCGTCGAGCATAGCAGCAACTCTCACAGCCAGTGACTCGCCTGATTGCCGCACTTTAGGTTTATCGGAATGTGTTCTGATCTTTACATAGAAATTACCCGTAAAGAAATTAATGACTCCACCTGTAATGTAACCTTGTGCACCAAGGTTCAAAAACCTGTATGAGGGAGAGCGTTCTGATGCATATATCCCGAATGCCATCGTATGATTGGTGTGACGGTATATCTCCAGCTTAATTATGTTTCTTCCTTTTTTATACTCCACGACATTCAGATCCACAAATCCAAGAGCCAGGTATCCGTCGGCAGCACCATTAATATGATCCCATAAATTATCCGGGTGATAGACAGGGTAGTTCATTATTTTCCTATAGCCTTGCAGTTCAGGAAATGTTATATCCTGTGCAATCATAATACCTGAGAATACTGAAAGCAATATCCCTGAAAAAAAGATCTTTTTCATCATATTAATTGAAAATTATGCCAGAAACTCGTCCGGTATATTTACGAGTCTGGATACATCGGCTATTTTTTCTTTTATCTGGAAACTATTTGAACAGATTACACTGCATGTTTCGCATGTACTGCATGGATCGCTGTTGATGCCAATTTCTCCAAGAAGGGATTTAGCCATTGATGGACTCATATAACCATAAGCATACATATATGCACGCATCAGGTCAGGTATCGGCAGGTTATGACGACATAAGGCAACACATTTCCTGCATCCCGAACAGAAGAGGCCCGGTTCACTCCTGGCTGCTACCAGGTCACTCTTCTCATGGTCAGTCAGAGTAATATCAGTAAGTATTTTTTCATTCAGTTCAAGCTGATCAAAATTGGTCATACCGGGGATTGTTGTGTGGACATCAGGATTTGATAATACCCACTTAATTGCTGCAGTAGTGTTCATCGGTAAGGTTCTTTCCCTGTCGAGATATCCACCACCGGCAAGGGTCTTCATTGCAACAATACCTATTCCGGCTTCGGCAGCTTTTTTTATTGCAGCATTCATTTCATTTACATAAGCTAACCTGTAATTATATTGTGTTATAATTACCTCCCAGTCATCAAGATCTGCGGCAGCATTGATAACCTGGGCCTCATTACTGTGTGTGGAAAAGCCCATAAATCGTACCTTGCCTTCTTTTTTCAGCTTGTTAACAGCATTTATAATTGGCTTGTATTCAAGAATTTCAGGATTACTTATACCATGTACACATAGAATATCAACATAATCCATCTGAAGTCTTGAAAGACTAATTTCAAAGTCTTCAATGAATTTTTCAGGTGATGTTTGATCAGTAATATTACCTTCCCTGTCGGTATCTGCTCTCACTTTTGTTGCAATAAAAAACGTATCTCTTGGATAGTCCTTAAACACGTTTCCGAGCATTGTCTCATTATTTCCACCCTGGTAAAAATTTGCAGTATCAAACAGTTTTATTCCTTTATCATAAGCTGCTTTACAGAGTCCCGGATTATCTGATCGCATAACACCAAAACTGATAACCGGTACTTTTAATCCGGTTCGTCCAAGTGTTCTGTAAATTATATCTTCGTTTTTCGCTGGTGCTAATGATGAGACCAATGATGGCGAAACAGCCATCATACCTGCACCGGCAATACCTGTCTTGAGAAATCTTCTCCTGTTTATTCTTCCCATAAATAGTAAGTTACTGAAGGTTTCTGATTCGTACTTCTATTTCTGTGTTACTCAACAGTTTTACCAGTTCATCGGTATTGGTTTCGCCATAATGATAAGGATAAAGTATTACAGGCTTGAATGCTAAGGCAGCATCTGTTACCATTTCAGGAGTCATCGTATATGGAAGATTCATTGGAAGAAATGCCACATCGATATTTTTAAGAGCTTTCATTTCCGGTGTGTTTTCTGTATCACCGGCAACATAGATTCTCTTGTCTCCTATTGTGATTATAAAACCAATACCAACTCCTTTTGGGTGAAATGGCTGACCGGGAGCTCTCATATTTACTATGTTATAAGCAGGTACAGCTTCAATACCTATATTACCCACCTTGCGGGTATCTCCTGCTTTCATGGATTCTGCCCATTTTACTTCTGAGGCTGAATTCCCGTTACAAAACATTACGGTTTCTTCTTTCCGTAACTCACTGATAAGTTTGGCATCCAGATGATCATAATGCTCATGTGTCACCAGTATAAGATCAGCTTTGGGAAGGACATCATAGTTTCCCATACTGCGGACAGGATCAATATGAATACAATAATCGTCTAATTTAAACATAAGTGATCCATGACCTATAAAATGCATCTCCACCTCACCTGCTGATGTACTTATTTTATCAAAAGCAGGTGCCTCCTGAGAAAAAGCCTGATTAGCCATAGCAAAAAAGATTATGATTAAACTTAAAATGTATTTTTTGGTAAAAGTAATTAAGAATTTCATCTTCAAAGGTTTTGATTATATAATTATATTATCTGTCAGGTTCTTATACCCAGCACCAGTATGTCGTCAATTTGGGTAGATTCGCCCATCCACTCAATAAGATTTTTATCAAGGAGTTCCTTTTGTTCAGCCATAGGATAATCCTGTATTTCCAGTATCAGTCTTTTAAAGTTCTTCTTCATGAATTTTCTTCCGTTTATACCACCGAACTGGTCAACATATCCATCGGAGAAAAGGTAATATGAAACTCCTTCTGCACTATCCCATTCATGCAGTGTGAAATTCTCCTGCATTTTCGAAGAAATACCTATAGGCATCTTATTTGCAGATACAGTTTCGAGGAGATATTTACCATTTGACATTGATCCCTCTGGCAACTCCGGAGAGTCTTCCCTGTATTTAACAGCCTCTTCTTCAGTAAGTTTTCTTACCTTAAAGCAAGGATTATAAGCACCCGAATACTCTATTTTATTTGACCTGAAGTCGAATACAAGGATTGCTATATCCATGCCATCCTTAGCTTCATCATCTACTCCTGACTGTTTAAGGGATTCAGTAACATGAAGCCGCAGCTGGTTCAGAATGTTATCAGCCCGCGGGGCGGATTCCTTGCTAATTATTTCATCAAGAAACGACATTCCAAGGAGGCTCATGAAGGCACCCGGAACACCGTGTCCGGTACAGTCGGCTGCCACTGCATAAAGTCTCTCCCCTTTCTTTATCATCCAGTAAAAATCACCGCTGACAATATCCCTTGGTTTAAAGAGGACAAAATAATTCTTAATGTTTTCCTCGAGAATGGATTCGGACGGAAGAAGAGCCATCTGTATCCTGCTTGCATAGTGAATACTGGATTCAAGTTCTTCTTTTTGTTTAACAACAACTGCAGTTCGTTCTCTGACAATACCCTCAAGACGGATGTTTTCATTTTTTAACCTGCGTGTGTAAGCGCTTATTATCCCCCATAATACCAGAAAAGCAGCTATAATATATCCTATATAAGCAGCGAAAGTAGCATACCATGGTTTTCTGATAATAAATTCATACTTAAGTTCCCTTCCTTCCTGCCCGGTAAGTGTTTTGCATCTTACATAAAAAGTATAATGCCCGTAAGGCAGATTGGTATATTCTTTTTTAGGATAGAGTGCTTCACTGGTATAGCCGAAAGATATCATTTCCCATTTTGACCAATTCTCATCATATCCCTCAAGTATATAGCTGTATTCAGTACGCTGTTCTTCCAGGAACCAGGGTGTTGTCCATTCAAAAGTGATCCTATTCATATCGTAACTATACTCTGGTACCAGGGAGGAAGATGAATAAATTTCCGGGATCCTCCTTTCTTCATCAATATTCGAATGAAATGTACCCTCCATGATAACAGAATCGGTACCTACAGTTATGGTAACAAAGTGGGTATTTACCCTGGTTGTATCAGGCACAAGCAGTTCCTTCTCCAGTACAGTTACAATTCTAGACTTAGTTATATATACTCTGCCATCATGATGCATAAAATCCAGTGAAGGAACAGCGGGGAAAAGAGTAAGGATACCCTGATAGCACCGGAGACCTTCAGGACTATCCCTGAAAAGCATTACAGAATTATTCTCATCAAAACTGCTGTACCAGATATTATCATCCAGATCACTAAAAAGATTCTGCGATCCTATTCCTTCCGTAAATTTTCCAGTCAGACTGTTGTCACTTCTGAAAGTATCAGTTGTGCTGTCATATTTTATTAGTCCCGCTGTGGTTGTAACATATAATTCATCTTTGATTATATGTAATGTATGAAGTTTGCTGTCAGTGACTCCTTTATTCACACCATACTTAACATAAGATGTATCTCTGCCGGAAATTGTGAGATTGTATAATGCTGAAGGATCATCGGTCAGGAACCATAATCCACCCTCTTTTTTTTCCGCAATACTTGAAACGGAACCTGGAAAACCTTTTATCCTGTTAATAAAAAGCCAGTGATCACCTTCATCCTTAAGAATAGCAATACCTCCAGGGTCAAGGCCTAAAAAGATAATGTCAGGGTCAATAGCAGACTGGAGTATCTTTTTTGCATGAAATGTTTCGATCTCATTTTCCGGTATGTTGAGGCAGTTTTCTTCAACTTGTCTTATCGTACCATTTTCAAATATCTGTATAGTACCATACAATGAGCTCGTAAGTAAAAACCTGTTATGATTTGTAGTTACTACTTCGAGCGGGAAATATTGTCCTTCCGTACCTGTTACCTTTTTGAAACGGACATAGTTATTTTCATCGGAAAAGGTTTTCAGAATCCCCGCATCAGACGACAGGTATATTTTTCCTGCAAATTCAGCTATATCATTTACACCATAGTCGATACCCTGTTTTTCATAAAATTTTGTTAATGGTATATTCAAATATACTTTGTTCAGGAATCCGTATGTAGCTATCCATAGTTCACCATTTTCCCCATAATTACAATACATTGAGTGTACTGCATCGTCAATCAAATCACATGTTCCCTTATTAAGCTGATAAACAAGTCCTCCCGATCTGTTAAATACCGATGCCCCTTCCTGGTTGGTTGTCCCAATTGCAAAAAGGCTATCATTGATCAGGGTACCAGCATATATATTTGCCACCTCAAATTTTTTATTCAGCCGCTCATCAATAAAGTTTCCAGATACAATACCGGTTGAATAATTATAAAGGAATAAACCGCTGAAATATGTTCCTATAATAATCTCATCTTCACTGAATGGTAATATAACTGTACATACTTTATTCTTGAAAAAATCACCACCTCTTAAAGGTGTTATAATTGTATCATTCAATTCAAAAATACCGGCCGTATTATCTGCTATAATCAGCCTGTCATTAATCTTAACAAGTCTGAAAGCGTCGGTCAATCCATATTGAATGAGACCTATTTGTGATAGAGTATCATTTTCAAAATCATACACGTATATATATCTTGGTCCAAGAAATAATACCTTCTCTTTGTATACTTCTATCGACCATATTATCCTTATCTCAGGTATTGAATCAATACGTTCCGAAAGAGAGATATACTCAGTCACCCCCTTCTCTCCTGGCTGGAGATACCCGAACTCAAAAGCGCCACCGACATATACTATGCCCCGATTATCTGCAGCAAGCGAATAGATCCTCGGATTATTTCCAACCTGTATGGCAGACCATTTGGTGCCGTCGTACTTCAGTACACCCCTATCTTGGGCACCAAAATACATATTGCCGAAAATATCCTGGACAATGCACCAGTATTGTTCGGTCCCCATGGTCAACTTGCTTGAATAGGTTTCGACAAAGGGCACACCATATTTATTAACTTGCCCGGTAAGATCAAATATCACCATCATCAGGAAAGAAGCAACAATGAACCTTTTCATAAAACAATTTGTTATAATCCTACAAAATCAGATATAAAAATAGTATTCTTATCATTGTAATCAAATTAATTATTTGCAGTTTCGTTATATATTTAAATTTTAATAACTTGCCGAAAGAATTTAGGGTACAGCGTTAATTATTTAACACTGATGTATTTAGGGAAAAACTATTATGCCATAGCTGCAGTACTGATTATGGCAGTAAGCATTCCGGCCCACAGTCAGCCGGTTAAAAGCCACAGGTATGTCCTCGGAAGTGATTTACATGAAACAAGTGTCTCTGCATCCGGCAATTCCCTGACCATAAATTACTCTATATCAGAAATTGACCTTGAGAATATAACCAACGAGAATGGTACATTCTACAAACTGACTATTCCGGGTCACACAAGATCTACTGAACCAGGTAAGCCTGAAATACCTGTATTAAGCCGCTTGATTTCGGTTCCGGAAGGCTCTGCATACAAAATAAGGATCTCCGATGTCAAAACCTCACGCATCAGACCCCACAGGAAAAAAATTGAGGGAAAAATGTTCCCTGCACAAATTGAGGAGACAAAGAAAGTTCAAAGACAGAAACCTGAATTTGTTATCGATAAGGCGGTCTATGAAACACGTGGATATATCAAAACAGACACGGTAAGTATAGAACTCTTCGGAAAGGCAAGAGGAATTAATCTTGCCACACTTCAGATCTCACCTGTCAGATATAATCCTAAGTCAAATATTCTGGAGGTGATTACCTCAATGAAGATTGAAATCAGTTTTACAGGAGGTGAAATAAGATCTCCTACAGCAGAATCACCACTTTTTCTGGAAACACTTTCCAAGGGTATCCTGAATTATACTGCCGGTGACAAAATACCGGGGTATTCTGAAAAACCTGTCAGGATGATCATTTTAACTGATACCTCCTTTACAAAACATCTCAAACCTTTTATTAAATGGAAAACACAGAAAGGATTTGAACTCGAGATATTATACCATGGAGACGATTTCGCGGGCAATACTTATACCGAACTAAGAGATACAATTAAAAGCATTTACCGTAATTCTTCAGCAGATAATCCGCCACCTGTATACCTGCTTATAATAGGAAATACAGAATTAATACCATACTACGGCACAGGGCGGGTAACAGATATGTACTACGGCGAAATTGATGGTGACGGTGACTATATCCCTGAAATGTTCATTGGAAGGCTTCCTGTTGCCGACACAAATGAACTGAAGGCTGTAACGGAAAAAATAATACAGTACGAAAGATTTGAGTTTGCTGATACTAATCTATTCCATTCAAATGCAATTGCCACAGCCGGATACGACGGAGGCTATGCTAGTTTTATGAACGGACAGGTTAATTACGCTGTAGAGAATTATCTGACTTCTGAAAATAGAATAAATGAATATCACTTCACCTACCCGCATGTATCAAACCATAAAGATACAACTATTCATCTGATCAATAATGGAGTTTCCTTCATGAACTATACAGGCCATGGAGTCACCACAGGATGGCTTCATCTTAACATCACTAATTCCGATATTGATTCACTTACCAATAAGAACATGTATCCTTTTATTATAAGTAATGCGTGTGAGACATCGTCTTTTGAACTCTCTAATTCATTTGGCAACAGGTGGCTTCTTGCGGAAGATAAGGGTGCAATCGGATTCATAGGCGCTTCAAGTGACACATACTGGAGCGAGGATTTTTACTGGGCAGTGGGTTTGGGAGCCCCGTCGGCTGATCCCACATATGAAGAAACAGGGCTTGGTGCTTATGACAGGCTATTTCATACGCATGACGAAGCTCCTCCAGACTGGTATATTACCATGAGCCAGGTTATTTATGCCGGCAATATGGCTGTAAGTGCTTCCAGCACAGTCAGTTCCACAAGAAAGAAGTATTACTGGGAAGTATATAACCTTGTAGGCGATCCCAGCGTTGTACCGATTATCGGCACACCTGACACTTTTGATATTGTCCTGCCTGATACCCTGCCAAATAATATTAGATCGTGGTCAATCACAGGTGAGCCATTCGCATACATTGCAATATCTCATGCCGATACACTCTGTGATGCTTCTTTCTTCAGTCCATCCGGAAGTGTTACACTCGAAATACCTGGTATATCAGATGATTCGTGCCTGGTGGTGATAACAGGACAAAACAGGGTGCCAATTATAAAAACTATTATGTTTTCAACAATAAGTGATGAGTATATCAACCTCAAAGAATTAGATATTGATGACAGTGCAGAAAACAACAACGGTATTGCCGATTTCGGAGAAACAATCTCGATAAACCTCACTATAAGCAACCTGGGATCAACAGATGCTGAAAACCTATATACAAAGATATCCTCAGAGTCTCAATATATTACAGTGAACAGCGATTCAGTAATGATAGGAAAACTGATAGCCGGTTCGGAGATCGTTCTTAATGATGATCTTTCAGTAACTATTGCAGACTCTGTTCCGGATATGGAAACAATTCCATTCGAAATAG
>CAZOZU010000037.1:0-10512 GCA_964584355.1 uncultured Rikenellaceae bacterium | reverse complement strand
CTTTTCATCTGGACGAATATATAGGGATTCCGTCGGAGCATCCTGCCTCATTTCGTAAGTATCTCAAAGAGCGATTTGTTGATATCGTTTCTCCAAAGGAATTTATTTATGTACAGGGAGATTCCAACCCGGAAGAGGAATGTACGAAGCTGGGGAGTATTATCGGTAATTACAGTATTGATGTCGCATTTATTGGCATCGGCGAGAATGGTCACCTGGCTTTTAACGATCCTCCGGCGGATTTTGAAACAGAAGATGCATACCTTATAGTAAACCTGGCAAAAGAGTGTCGTAATCAGCAAATGGGAGAAGGGTGGTTTGCCACATATGATGAAGTACCGGAAAGAGCTATTAGTATGTCAATCAGACAAATCATGAAATCAAAAGCAATAATCTGTAGTGTTCCCGATCTACGGAAAGCAGAAGCTGTAAAAGGAACTGTTGAAGACATGATTTCTCCTGATATTCCTGCATCAATAATGCGTCAACATGAATCTGCATGGCTTTATCTGGATAGAGATTCTGCTTCATTGCTTTCTGTTAATCCACATAAAAAATAATAAACCTTTTGACTATTTTTAAATCTTAAATCTTACAGATATGAACAAACGGTATATTCTTATAGCATTTCTATGTATTGCGTTCCTCAGTGTGAATGCACAGACTGACAAGCAGATGAATTCCTTCATCGATAAACTTATGTCGCAGATGACACTGGAAGAGAAAATAGGACAGTTGAACCTGCCTGTTTCAAGCTATTTTGTTGCCGGAGAACGGAAAGAAGGGGAATTAAGCCCGATGGAACAACGTATCGCCAAAGGAGAGATCGGAGGTCTTTTTGGCATGAAAGGAGCAAAACAGATACGGGCGCTGCAACAGGTGGCTGTTGAGAAAAGCCGCATGCATATCCCATTGCTCTTCGGTCTTGATGTTATCCACGGTTATGAAACCACATTTCCGATACCATTGGCACTGTCAACTTCCTGGAATATGGAACTTATTGAGCGTGAAGCAAAGACAGCTGTTTCTGAGGCAAGCTATGATGGTATAAACTGGGTTTTCAGTCCCATGGTCGATATCTGCAAAGATGCCCGCTGGGGACGAATTGCCGAAGGTGCCGGTGAGGATCCATTCCTGGGAGGTGAAATGGCAAAAGCACTCGTCAGGGGTTACCAGGGAAAAGAGAATGATGTTTCTCAAAAAGGGACTGTAATGGCATGCGTGAAACATTATGCACTATACGGTGCAGGAGAAGCCGGACGTGATTACAATACTGTAGATATGAGCCGACAGCGGATGATGAATGAATACATGAGGCCATATCAGGAAGCATGTGAACAGGGGGCAGGCAGTTTTATGGCTTCATTCAATGAATTCGAAGGTATTCCTGCTACAGCCAATAAATACCTGCTGGATGATGTTCTAAGGAAAGAATGGGGATTTAATGGTTTTGTAGTATCGGATTATACCGGAATCCCGGAAATGATCAACCACGGGATCGGCAATCTGCAAACCGTAAGCGCCAGGGCTCTCGATGCAGGTATAGACATGGACATGGTGAGCGAAGGCTTTACCAAAACACTTAAACAGTCACTATCTGACGGATTAGTAAGCCTGGCCCAGATTGACCAGGCCTGCAGAAGAATACTCGAGGCAAAATATAAACTTGGATTGTTCGATGATCCATATAAATACTGCAATGAGGAGCAGGCGGCAAAGGAGCTTTTCAGTACGGAAAACCGGCAGGTTTCACGTGAGATTGCCGATGAATGCCAGGTACTGCTTAAAAATGAAAATAATCTGTTGCCACTTAAGAAAAGTGGCAAAATTGCTGTCATAGGTCCGCTGGGAAATGCTGCAAGTGATATGCCTGGATGCTGGGCAGCTACTAGTAAGGGAGATCAGTCGGTTTCACTATATCAGGGTATAAAAGCTGCTATCGGAAGCAATGGTGTTGTTACATATGCCAAGGGAAGCGACCTGGTTGCTGATTCACTTCTAGAGACAAAGCTGAACGGAATGATGGGATTTGTCATTCCCGGGATGAAAATCAGAAAGATTCATGACCGTAAGCCGAAGGATCTTCTGAAAGAGGCTCTTGACCTTGCCAGGGATGCTGACGTAATTATTGCAGCATTGGGAGAGAATGCAAATATGAATGGTGAAGGTGCATCAAGGTCGATTCCCGATATTCCCGAACCACAGAAAGATCTTCTTAAATCGCTGGTTGCCACAGGAAAACCTGTCGTATTGGTAGTGTTTACAGGCCGCCCGCTGACCTTGAGCTGGGAAGATGAGAATGTTTCCGCTATTCTTAATGCATGGTTCCCCGGATCTGAAGCAGGAACATCAATAGCAGGGATATTGTTTGGTGATGTAAATCCGAGCGGTAAACTGACAACTTCATTTCCCCGAAATGCGGGTCAGATACCCATCTTTTATAATCATAAGAATACAGGCCGTCCACATGGAGATTATGAAAGTTATGCCCGCTTCCGAAGCAATTATATCGATGTTATTAATGCCCCGTTATATCCTTTTGGCTATGGCTTAAGCTATACAAAATTTGATTATGGTGATGTAACTCTCTCAATTGAGGAGATGCCGATGAACGGAAAGGTAACGGCCAAGGTTACAGTTACAAACTCAGGTTCAAGGGATGGTAAGGAAGTCGTCCAGCTTTATATTCATGATATATACAGCACTTCAACGCGTCCTGTAAAAGAACTTAAGGCATTCACCAAGATATCCCTTAAATCCGGTGAGAGCAGGGAAGTATCTTTCGTTCTGACGGCAGAGGATCTGAAATACTATAATCATGACCTGGAATATGTGTGTGAACCCGGTGATTTTGAAATCATGATAGGGCCAAATAGTCGGGATGTGAAGAAAGCTAAGCTGACTGTGAAATAAGGATTTGGTGTAAATCTCAGATCTGTCGAAGTTGCAGTATTTCTAAATATATAATTGTCCGATTACTGCTTGTTGAATCATTAACCGGACTTTCCATTGGTATCGTATACCGCCTTCTTATAGCATTCCTTGCCATCTGCTAACCTACTTTAAAAACAACAAAGGCAAATCCGGCACGATCACTTTGTAACGAATAGCCTTTCGATTTTTTTATATCTTAAGACATAAATTGTATTTAATTAACATTTTATTATTTTTGCATCGTTTTTACTATGTTTTATTATTATATTATTCTTTTATCTTAATATTTTTTATATATGGCGCTCTATATTCCAAAAAAATACCGTTCACAACTGGCATGGGAAACAATGGAAGAGGCTATTAAAATGCTGAAAGCTGTTTTTCAGGAAGAATTAGCCAGACAATTGAATCTCCGACGCATTACAGCCCCTCTTTTTGTTCTGGCCGGAACAGGGATAAATGACGACCTGAACGGTATGGAACGTCCTGTTTCTTTCTCGGTTAAATGCATGGAAGATCGTAAAGCTGAAGTTATACAATCATTGGCTAAATGGAAAAGAATGAAACTCGGTGCATATGGTATACCTCCTAATTACGGACTCTATACCGATATGAACGCGATACGCAGTAATGAGGATCTCGATAACTATCACTCTTTGTATGTTGACCAGTGGGACTGGGAACAAACCATAACTGCAGATGACCGCAACCTTGATTTCCTGAAAGCCAAAGTCAGAAAGATCTATGTGGCAATAAAAAATATGGAACAAAAGGTTTATGAATCTTACACTCATATTTATCCTTATCTCCCCGGAGAGATAACCTTTATTCACTCAGAAGATTTAATGAATGAATACCCTCATCTGACTCCCAGAGAAAGGGAAAATAAAGCCGCTAAAAAATTCAAGGCTGTCTTTATAATAGGGATAGGCGGCACATTACCGGATGGGGAAATTCATGACGGACGAGCTCCCGACTATGATGACTGGACTACTCCCACTACTGACGGACATAAAGGTCTGAACGGAGATATTATTTTCTGGAATCCTGTTATGAATTCAGCAATGGAAATTTCTTCCATGGGTATTCGTGTTGACAGGGAAATAATGCTCAATCAATTGAAAATCAGGGGTTGCGAAGAACGCGTTAAACTCGACTTTCATAAGGCCCTGCTTAATGGAGCCCTGCCTCTTTCAATCGGGGGAGGAATAGGACAATCCCGTTTATGTATGTTTCTTTTACGTGCCGCCCATATCGGAGAAGTACAGTCATCAATATGGCCTGAAGAAATGATTGAAACCTGCAAAAAGCATAACATTATTCTGAAATAAAGCATTATAAATATTGTGTCCTCGTTTCTAGTATCTTTATTCTTGTTTTCCAGACCAACATTCAATTCGTCGAATGAAATTATTTTGTCTTTTAAGCTGTACCTGCCTTATTATGACACTGCCAGCATCTAATCTTTTTGCACAGAAAACACTTCAGGCATTTACTATTAATTCAACTCTAATAATCGATGGCAAATTTGATACTGATGCCTGGACAGGAGCGGACAGTGCCTTTGCTTTTATCCAGATGGAACCTAAACCAGGGGATCCTGCAAGTGAATCAACGTCGGCATGGTTCGGCTATGACAACAAAAATATTTATGCAGTATTCAAATGCTACCAGCAAACCCCGTTGATAGCCAAGAACCAGAGCCGTGATGCACTTTCAAAGAATGATGATATGGTCGGTCTGGTAATAGATACCTACAATGATAACCGCACCGGTTATGGCTTCATTGTAAATCCTCTGGGTACCCAGGTAGATTTTAAAATCGGTGATGACGGGAATAATATAGACCTGAACTGGGATACAGAATGGAAATGTGCCATAGCAGAATTTAACGAAGGATGGTGTGCTGAAATAATTATACCTCTTAAAAGCCTGAAATTCAAAAATGATCTTGATACCTGGGGCATCAATTTCGGAAGGATCATTCGTTCCAATTTTGAAACGGCATACTGGACAGGTCCCCTTTCCAATGACTTCAGGATATCACAGGGAGGCAAGTTGACAGGGCTGAACATTTCAGGCAGGAAAATGCAGCTTACGCTTTTCCCTTATCTGTCGGTCTTTAAGACTACTGGAGAAAAAATAAAGACTGATGGCGGAGGTGATCTTAAATGGCAGATCTCCCCGAATGTTTCTCTGAATGGAACGGTCAATCCCGATTTTTCAACTGTTGAAGCAGACCAGGTGATGATTAATCTTACACGCTACGAGCTTCGATATCCGGAAAAACGTCTTTTCTTCCAGGAGGGAAATGAAATGTACAACACACGTTTCAGGACTTTTTATTCCCGACGTATTCAGGATATAGATTTTGGTGAAAGGCTTAACGGGAAAATCGGAGGTTACCAGTTCAACATAGTAAACGCAAGAACACCAAGGATGTCTGATGACAGTGCACATTATTTCTATACTGCTGCGAGTATTAAGCGTGATATACTTAATTCTTCAAGTCTTGGACTAATAGTAGTTGATAAAAGTGGAAATGATTCACATACAAGATCTTTAAGCCTCGATTACACTATGAATCTTGGAAAAACATGGTATCTGACAGGACAGTTCGTCGGAAGCACCCCGGGAGATTTCTGGTCACACAGCGCCTGGTTCATGAGGTTTGCCAGGGAAAATAATATATACCACTATCATATAAGGTATAGTAATGTCGGCAGCAACTTCCGTGAAAACGTAAACCAGACAGGATTCATTACCGATGACGATCGCAGGGAGATTGATTTTGAAGGAACTTATAAGTTTTGGATTAAGAATAATATTTTCGAGTATATCAATATCAGATCAAACAATAATGTTTTCTGGAGCCAGTCAGGTGTGCTGAGAAGCTGGAATACCGATAATTCAGTGGATGCTTATTTTAACAACCGTATCAGTGCAGGGTACAATTATAATAATGAATACAAACTTTATGAAAAGGATTTCCACAACCACAGGCATGAATTAACCCTGGGCTACAATACTGAAGAGTGGAGTCATGTTCAGACAGGATTCTCAATGGGCAAAAATTTCGACAGGGATTTTTACCTGTACAGTGGAGGCTTCAGAATAAAGCCCATACAAAACCTGTCTGTTGAATACAGTACCTCTTATCTGCGTTTTGTACCTGACCTCAATTCAAGCTCAACCTTCATTAATGTGATGACAGCAAATTATAATTTTACCAATGACCTGTGGATCAAATTATTTGCCCAAAACAGTACTTTTAATAAAAGGATTTATATATACGGATTATTTGGATGGCGTTTCAAACCACCATTCGGTGCACTATACTTTATTTATTCACATGACAACTATATTCTTACCGATAATCCTGTGCAACTTAACAGTTTCTTCCTGAAACTTACTCTTCCAATAGCGGTAATAAAATAAAAACATAGCAAGAATCTCGGCAAAATATTCCGTATTCTTCTTTCAATAGTATAATTTTATACTTCGATTGATTGATACACTAATCATAAAAATAATAACTTAAAGATTCACTGATATGAAAACCAAATCATCACGCAGACAATTTATAAGGCAGCTGGGCGGAACGTCATTTCTGCTTGCAGCAGGTACTATTCCCATTCTGGGATCAGATAAAAGCAAAACCATATCTTCTGATTTTAATGTAGGTTTTAGTCCGAATGACAATATCCGGATTGCCACCATTGGTATGGGCATCATGGGAAACATAGATACTGATTCAGCACTGAAAATTCCCGGTGTTGAACTTGCAGCCGTTTGTGATTTATATAACGGAAGGCTGGTAAGGGCAAAAGAGAAATATGGTAATAATATTTTCACGACACGCGATTATCGTGAGATCCTGACCAGGAAGGATATAGATGCAGTTATAATCGCGACTGCCGATCTGTGGCATGCCAGAATTGCAATTGAAGCAATGAACAGCGGGAAGGCAGTTTATTGCGAGAAGCCGGTAGTCCAGAAAATAAGTGACGGACTTCCGGTTATTGCTGCACAGAAGCTTACCGGGAAACCTATGCAGGTGGGAAGCCAGCGGGTAAGCAGCATCGTTTACCAGAAAGCGAAGGAATTGTACAAATCCGGTGCCATAGGTAAGCTAAACTGTGTTGAAGCTAATTTTGACAGACAGAGTGCACTTGGTGCGTGGGAATATACAATGCCTACTGACGGATCACCTGAAACAGTAGACTGGGACCGTTATATCGAAGGTATGAAAAAAATCCCCTGGGATCCGAAGAAATTTTTCTGGTGGAGAAATTACAAGGATTTCGGCACAGGTGTGGCAGGAGACCTCTTTGTACACCTCCTCTCAGGTATTCATTTACTGACCGATTCCATAGGACCGAAAAAAATCTATGCAACAGGACAGTTATGCTACTGGAAGGATGGCCGGGATGTTCCTGATATTATGACAGGTATCATGCACTATCCCGAAACAAAGGAACACCCTGAATTCCAGGTATTGTTAAGGGTGAACTTCGTTAGCGGACAGGGTGAAAAAGGCGTAACAAGGTTTTTCGGCAGCGAAGGTGTTATGGAAATGCTCGGTAACGGATTCAGGGTTACACACAGTATTATGCCAAAGGCACCGGGAATAGGCGGATGGGATGCATTTGACACATATCCGAAAGCCATGCAGGAAGAACTTTTAAAGGAATACAACAGAAAATATAGTGCGGAAGAGCAGAAGAGTCCTGTCAAACCTCCTGTAAATTATACGGCTCCTGAAGGTTTTGATGAGCACCTTGAACATTTCAGGAACTTCTTCGACGGAGTACGCGATGGTAAACCCCTGGTTGAAGGCCCGGAGTTCGGCTTCAGGGCTGCAGCACCTACCCTGGCATGCAATGACAGCTATTTCCAGAAGAAGATAATCAACTGGGATCCTGTGAATATGAAGGTAGTTTAAAACATGTGTTATATAATGAATTTTTGATTAGTAGAAAGGGACTGACTAAACAATGTCCTCTTTGATCTTATCAGAGATTAATAATATTTATAAAAAAATCTTCACCGGCACTTACCAGAATATTATCAGTGCATATTACAGATGAAAGATCATTTGATGATACCTTAAATAATACATTGCATTTTGTGCATGAAGGCAGACTAAATAACTCCCCGTTATCACATGCAAGAATGAACTGATCGCGGGCAGGGTCATAAGTTATGTCATTAGGTTTATTGCTCAAAAATTGGATCATTCCATGATTATCATTATAGATAAGAGATCTCTCTGTCCATACATTTCCCAATGATGAAAACAGAACGGCAGGTGAACCATCATTATGAATCCCAACCAACACGATCCTTTTAGTTGTAACAGTAACCTTCTTGAATTTACAGGATTTGTTATACCCGTCATATTCTTGATTATAGTCAGTAATCTCCCAGTTGAGGCCGTCATCCGACCTTATTATCTCTCCATTGTCTGTTATCCCGATGCAGAATGAGTCATTAGCTGACAGGGACATTATATTACCTTTGACCGGAAGATGTACAATGCTCCAGGATTTGCCATTCAATGACATAAGTATTGTCCCCTTGTCTGCTCCCGTAATCAAAAGTCCGTTATAAAAAACAATGTCATTTATGTTATTATTTGTTCCGGAATTCACTTCATTAAATACATGCCCGTCAGAAGAAAAAAGAATTGTCCCATCAGCACCTCCTATCACAAGCATCTGATTTTCATATATAAGACAGTTCAAATCATTCTTACAGATATATCCAGCCGGACTTCTTTCACCGGAAATATCTATATAATCAATTCTTCCATCGGTCCCTACAGCAAGAAATTTTTC
The DNA here is from genome assembly GCA_964584355.1 of uncultured Rikenellaceae bacterium. GTDB lineage: Bacteria > Bacteroidota > Bacteroidia > Bacteroidales > VadinHA17 > LD21. The sequence goes on along the minus strand of CAZOZU010000037.1, from coordinate 1,738 downwards.
TTTGTAACAGATAATATCCTTGTAACCTTTATTTTTATCTGGACCTGAAATGACCTGTTGATTATAAAGATCATACCGATCATCTTCGGGTTTAAAAAATGAATTTACGGAGTGAAATAAAAATATCAATCCACCAATTATTAAAGGAATAGTTTTATTCAGCAGAAATGTCATATAATCTATAGTGATAATACAAGCATACAAAAAATACCAAAAAAACAAGGGCTGTAAAAAGGAAAAAGATATAAATTCACCTCCACAGCCCTCGGATTTTTTCCCGGTAAATTTTAATTACCGGCATTCATGATATTAAAATAGTCGAACATCACCTTAAACGGTTTATCCGCTTCATCTGAACTGATTCCCATCATTTGGGCTATCCTGTCGCTACCGGGTACTCCTCCACCGTCGCAGGCAATCAATCCGACTTGGATATCAGATAATACCACATTGGTAGATCCCAGAAACTTAAAGTCTGATTCTCCTGTTGAATACCAGGCTTTATAAACACTTCCCTTCTTCTCCAGTCTAAGCTCCATTGAGAGGTCATCAGGTATCACTCCGATTGTCTTTATGTTGCCTGCTGAGTACTGAGCTCCTTCTCTTTCGACGAGAAGCTCAATATACTCATCACCGCCCATAAATCCTTTACTCGAATAGATATAAACCAGTTTCACATAATTATCGTCATCCTGATAGGCTATAATTCCTCCCTGCTGGTCGGTTTTTGATGGCCTTTTGGAAAATTCAATCCTTGATTCCACCAGCCAGTCTGTATTGGCACTCTGCAGCAGGATGTTTTCAGCATTATTGGTTGATCCTTTCAGGTCTCCTTTGTGTGCAGTAATTGTAAGATTACGCGGTGATTCCAAAAGACTCCAGTTATCTGGATTTTCCCTGATCCAGCTCCATTGTTCATTCAGCAAATCAGAATAAAAATTATCGCTGTAAGAAGGAGTGCCGAAATTGACTGCATAGGAGCCTGTCTGCCCGGAGATATCATCTTCAAGTACTATTAATGCCGTACCAGGAATTGAATTTGCCTGTTTAATACTAGTCAAAACTCCCTCTACTGTGGGTATAGCGTTTATTATTGGAGGTTTTGCATAAGTATCTTCGGTCAGAAAACTATAAGCATGGATATCAGGATTGAAGTTTTCTATTTTAACATCGTTCATTTCAATAGATGCAAGTGTAAGATCAGCCATTACCTTAAGAGGATATCCATCCGCTTTTGTCATTCCATCGACTGTAACTTCGGCAGTAATTGTTGCCACCCCGGTTCCAACGGCTGTTACAAATCCATTTTCATCAACACTTGCCACTGCCGGATTATTGCTTGAGTAGGTTACCTGAGCATCTGCAATATTATAGAAACTGTCGTCCGACATAGCTGCAGTGACGCTTGTCTGAACCGTATTTCCAGGTCTTAACACTACTTTACCGCATTCTGCCACTACAGTCTTCAACACCGGATTGAAGTTGCCGCTCATCATTGCCTCTGCCTGTCCCCTGATATCCTTTGAAGAGGAACCAATTTCAAAAATATATTCTCCCTCGTCAAAAGTGATTCTGTCATTTTCATCATCCCAGAACCACAGATCAGAACAATCTATGTCAATCGAAACTGTTTCTGTTTGCCCTGCTCCGATAGTAACCCTCTGAAAACCTTTCAGTCTTTTTATAGGCCGTTCAAGCGATGCGGGGCTATCTGGTGTTCTCACGTACACCTGTACCA
>CAZOZU010000036.1:0-10553 GCA_964584355.1 uncultured Rikenellaceae bacterium | reverse complement strand
TTGCGATTATTTTAATACCGTGGGAGATAAATGTAATGCCAAAGGGATTCGCTTTGGATATCATAACCACGATGCCGAATTTTCGACAGAACTTGACGGACAGATAATCTATGACTTTATGATGAATAACACTGATCCCGAAAAGGTAATGTTCCAGCTCGACATTTACTGGTGTGTGGAGGGGGGTGCAAGTCCTGTTGATTACTTTAATGCATACCCGGGAAGATTCGAATCATGGCATATTAAAGACAAGGAAGAGGTTGGTGCCAGTGGCATGATAGATTTTGAAGAGATATGGACGGCTGCCGAGGTATCAGGAATGCTTTATGGCGTGGTTGAGGTTGAAGAATATAACTACGACCAGTTTACAAGCTGCAAGATGAGCTACGATTATCTTAACGAGGCTGATTTTGTAGTGATGCCCGAGTAATTTAGTTGCTGTAAAACCGGAAAATGATAAATATACAGGGAAGATAAAATACTCAAATGATCTTCCCTTTTTTAATTACTAAATCAAATGAAATGGTCATGAGACATTTTGGCATTATTTTGGTTTGTTTTGCCTCCATACTGATGGGTTGTAATAGTCAATACTATTCGATAGATGATTTTCAGACAGTAACTAAAATTGATTCGCATATTCATATCGGAACTGATGACGGAATATTTGAAGAACAGGCAGATGAAGATAATTTCCTGCTTGTCACCCTGAATGTCGATCATGGTGATTCGGCAAATCTCCGGAGACAGTTCAGCCTGGCTTCTCACTCGGCTCAAAAGTATCCCGGAAAGGTAAGCTTCGGCCCCTCTTTCCTGTTTGATACGACAGGCTGGGGAACCAAAGAATGGAGTACCAGGATAATATCTCAACTGGAAGAGGATCTGTCTGCTCCCGGGGTAATAACAGTGAAGATATGGAAGAACATCGGAATGACTCTGCGCGACAGGGAAGGTAATTTTATTATGGTCGATGATCCGGGACTGAAACCGGTCATCGATTTTATTAAGGGTAAAGGATTCCCAATTACCGGACACCTTGGAGAGCCAAGAAACTGCTGGCTGCCTCTGGAGGAGATGACCGTGAGCAGCGATAGTGGCTATTTTGCAACACATCCGGAATACCATATGTATCTTCATTCTGAATATCCATCATATGAAGATCAGATAAGAGCACGCGATAACATGCTGAAGGCAAATCCTGACCTGATTTTTATAGGTTGTCATTTGGGAAGCCTTGAATGGAATGTCGATTCCCTTGCTGACCGGCTTGAAAAATATCCCAACATGGCAGTAGATATGTCGGCAAGGATATGTCACCTTCAGTACCAGACAGTTGATGAACGGGAAAAAGTACGTGATTTCTGTATCAAATACCACGACAGGCTGCTGTATGGCACGGATGTAGGATACGGCGGAAGCGCAAATCCTGATGGGTTCAGAAAACGCATCCATTCGACATGGCTTGACGACTGGAAATATTTTACTACCGATGAAGAAATGACCTCAGAATTGTTTAAAGGAAAATTCAAAGGATTAAAACTGCCTGCAGAGGTGATAGATAAGATCTATTATGATAATGCAGTTAAATGGTATAAACTGCCGGTAAACAACCCGGGAAATTTATAGACTCATTTTCACGGACAATTAACCGGCATGGTGCAGGACTATAAAAGACCCATGACATGAAAAGAATAGTAGTAACAGGAGCAGGAGGATTTATTGCAGGCCATCTTGTTAAAGAGCTTATCAGTCAGGGGCACAGCGTAAGAGCAGTCGACATCAAACAATTGGATGACTGGTACCAGCTTGCAGATGAAGCAGAGAATCTGGTTCTGGATCTGCGTCTAAGGGAAAACTGCTTTAAGGCAGTGAAGGACTATGATGAGGTATTTAACCTGGCTGCCGACATGGGGGGCATGGGTTTTATTGAGAATAATAAGGCTGCCTGTATGATAAGCGTCCTGATCAATACACATCTCCTTATTGCATCATCTGAATACGGAATAGAAAGGTTCTTTTATTCGTCATCGGCATGTGTTTACAATGGTGATAAACAGACCGATCCTGACAATCAGGGTCTGAAGGAATCTGATGCCTACCCTGCACTTGCAGAGGATGGTTACGGATGGGAAAAACTTTTCAGTGAGCGTATGTGCAGGCACTTCAGCGAGGATTTTGGTCTAACGACAAGAGTAGCGAGATTTCATAATGTCTATGGACCTTTCGGTACATACGATGGTGGCAGGGAAAAAGCTCCGGCAGCGATATGCCGAAAAGTAATTCAGGCAGGTATCTCAGGTAAAAATAAGATTGTGATCTGGGGAGACGGTAATCAGACAAGGAGTTTTATGTATATTGACGATTGCATAAAAGGTATTCTGGATATTATGTACAGTAATATTAACGAACCGATCAATCTGGGAAGCAGCGAAATGGTTTCAATTAACGAACTTGTTGATATTGTTGAAGATATTGCAGGTTATAAACTGGAAAGAAAATATGATCTGAATGCGCCGAAAGGTGTCAGGGGAAGAAACAGCGATAATACACTCATAAAGCAATATCTTGGATGGGAACCTTCCATACCGCTCAGGAAAGGCATGAAGAAGACATACGACTGGATCTGGGAACAGATTGTTAACGAGCAGGACAATATGAAGAAAGACAGATTCAACAAATAACCTCTTCGTTATATGAAGGTTAAAAAAGTTCTTGTCAGCGGATGTTATGACCTCCTTCATGGCGGGCATATAGCTTTTTTAAAAACAGCAGCATCTTATGGCGAATTATATGTCAGTATCGGCAGAGATGAGAACCTTCTTTCCTTGAAAGACAAGAAGCCCTTCTTCTCTGAAGAGGAGCGGCTATACATTGTAAAATCGATAAGATATGTTCATGATGCTTTCCTGGCTTCGGGAATGGGCATACTCGACTTTGAACCGGACATGAAGAGGTTAAAACCCGATATTTTTATTGTTAATCAGGACGGCCATACTCCGGATAAAAAGATCCTTTGTAAAGAACTTGGTATACAATATCTTGTTCTTGAACGTATTCCGGAGGCGGGATTGCCGGCAAGGTCGAGTTCGGGAACAAAAAGAGAAATGAGATTCCCTTACAGATTATGTCTTGCCGGAGGCTGGATCGATCAGCCCTGGGTGTCAAAGATCCACCCCGGTTCTGTGGTGGTGGCCCAGATATGGCCTACAATGGATTTCAACGACCGGTCAGGCTTGGCAACAAGCTCAAGGAAAATCGGAATAAAGTTGTGGGGAGACAATTACCCCGCCGGAGACCATAAGGAAAATGCCAGGCTGCTTTTCGGAGCAGAGAATCCACCCGGGAAACACTATATCTCAGGTTCTCAGGATCAGATCGGTTTACTATATCCCGGAATTAACAGGTTGTATTACAGAGGCGGATACTGGCCGGAAAAGATCGAATCAGCGAAAGACAAAGAGACATGTGAATGGCTGTCGGAAGTCATTCATCTTATCCCGCTTGAGCCACGTCCTCATAGATATGATCCCCTCAAGATCATGAATTTGAAAAAATCCCTGATAAAGGAACTCGGCGATGCGGGAGACAGATGCTGGGAGTCTGTTCTTAAAAAAGATATTAAAGGACTCGGAAAATCCATGACTGATACTTTATTATCGTGGAAAAAGATCCTTCCGCTTACAGTTCCGGACTGGGTTATGAATGAGCTTGAAACAAAATATTTTCCTGATTATCCCGGTGCGATTACATCAGGAAGCGGCGGAGGATATGTGATGGTAGCATCTGAAAAACCAATTGAAGGTGCTTTTAAAATAAAGGTGAGGTATTGAACCGGTGGCCGATGACAGATAAAAGATAAAAGATAAAAGTAAAATGACTATGAAAACCAATCGATTATTCATTTCAGTACTGGCATTTTTTGTAATTACAGCATTTGTCATGTCCTGTAAAAACAAACAGGCAAAACAGGAACAAACCCTGTTTACTCATTCATTTAAACCGGAGCTTGAATCCTTTAAGGAATACAGTTATCCGGATTGGTTCCGTGATGCCAAATTCGGCATCTGGGCGCACTGGGGTCCACAGGCAGTACCACGCCAGGGAGACTGGTATGCCAGAAAGATGTACGAATCTGACATTGTTGACAGGCGAACAAATGAACCAACAGGAAAGTCAAGCAGGGAATACCTCTACCACATGGAGCACTATGGCCATCCTTCACAATTCGGATATAAGGATATAATTCCGCTCTGGAAAGCTGAAAAATGGGATGCTGAACAGCTGATGGCCCTTTACAAAAGAGTGGGAGCAAAGTACTTTGTCAGCATGGCAACACATCATGACAATTTCTTCCTTTGGGACTCGAAGATACACAGATGGAATTCTGTAAAAATGGGTCCGATGAAAGATGTTGTGGGACTCTGGCAGCAAGCAGCAATAAAGGAGGGTCTCCGTTTTGGTGTGTCTGAACACCTTGGTGCAAGTTACACCTGGTTTCAGCCAAGCCATTTCGCTGATAAGAGCGGACCCATGCAGGGAGTACCTTATGACGGAGCCAATCCTGAGTACCAGGACCTTTACCACCCGCCAACTGCACCGGACGATTATCAGTGGCTGACAAAAGATTCTGCAAACCAGCAAAACTGGCTGGCATCTATTACCGAACTCATTGATATGTATCATCCCGATCTCCTTTATTCCGACGGAGAACTGCCTTTCGGAGAAGTAGGAAGAACAATGCTGGCCCATTATTATAACCAGGATATCATAAAGAACGGGGGTAGGCTTGAAGCTGTATACACCTGCAAGCACCTTGTTTCAGAGGGAAGATGGGTAATGGATATTGAACGGGGCGCTATGGATTCGATCAGCGTTGATCCCTGGCAGACGGATACATCTATTGGCGACTGGTATTACCGTACCGGACAGAAATATATGACCGGAACTGAAGTTATACAGATGCTTGTGGATATTGTAAGTAAAAATGGCAATCTTCTGCTAAATGTTGTACAAACACCTGAGGGTGATCTTGAACCTGATGTCCTGGCAATCCTGGAAGAGATTGCTGCGTGGACGCCGGTAAACGGAGAAGGCATTTATGGTACCCGTCCCTGGAAAGTGTATGGCGAAGGACCCTCAATGAAAAAGCAGGAAAAGGGAACATTCGGGGGTGTCAGAGATGTCAGACCATACGAGCCTTCAGACATTCGTTTTACCTCAAAAGGAAAAACGCTCTATGCATTCTGCATGGTATATCCGGCCGAGGATATTAAAATATATTCGCTCGGAAAAAACTCAGCACTGGTTAACACAAAAGTAAAATCTGTTTCCATGTTAGGAAGCGATGAGAAGCTTGAATGGAAACAGGAAGAAGATGCCCTGGTCATAAGTAAATCTGCAAAACTTCCGGACTGGCAGGTACCGGGATTTAAAATAGAATTTAAAAAGTAGCTAATCATATAACAAAATTTTAAAATGGAAAACACAAAAAACTCACGCCGCAGCTTTATCAGGAAGGCGGCCTGCGGGAGCCTGGCAGCCATCAGTATCCCTTCGATATTATCATCATGTGCATCAGATAATAACGGAACAAAAATAGAACTTCTTAAGGATCACAAGATTCTCTTTCAGGGTGATTCGATAACAGATTCAGGAAGAAATAAGGAAATTGACGGCTTCAATAACGCATGGGTACTTGGAAACGGATATCCCTATCTAACTGCAGCCAGGCTTCTTAATGAATTTGCCACTCTTAACCTGAGTATATATAATAAAGGTATCTCTGGAAATAAAGTGTTTCAGCTTGCCGAGCGATGGGATAAAGATTGCCTTGAAATAAAGCCGGATATCCTGAGCATACTTATCGGGGTTAATGATATCTGGCATAAGCTGGATGGAAATTATGACGGCACCGTTGAAGTATACAGGAAAGATTATATCGCACTTCTTGAAAGGACAAAAGGTGCCCTGCCCGATGTAAAATTAATTATATGTGAGCCATTTGCTGTTAACGGGGTGAGGGCTGTGGATGATACATGGTACCCTGAATTTTATGATTACCAGAGTGCCGCCAGGGAGATTGCCTCTCAGTTTGATGCTGTTTTCATACCTTATCAAAGCATTTATGATGAGGCCCAAAATCATGCACCAGGTTCATATTGGACCTTCGACGGAGTTCACCCATCACTTGCCGGTGCACAGCTTATGGCTGAGGCCTGGCTGTCGGCAGTCAAATAAATACTATCATGTTATACAGGTTTTTCATTGCGGTATTCTTCTTACTAGTCTCTGTTTTTACTTCAGGACAGGTGACAATTACCGGGATATTATATTCTGATCACAAACCGGTTTCCATAACATTTAATGAAGGCAGGATCACAGGAATAAAAAGAATAAAGGAGCTGCCCGGGGAAAGCAGGGATCTATATATTGCACCGGGTCTGATAGATAACCAGGTGAACGGTTTTGCCGGGGTATCGTTCACTTTCGGTGGTATCGAACTTAATTCCGAAGATGTAAAGAAAGCTACCCGTGAATTATGGAAAACAGGTGTGACAACATATCTCCCCACACTTACAACAAATAGTTATGAGCTGCTTAAAAGGAATTTTATGATTCTGAACAGTGTAATTGATGATCCCTCCCTGCTTGGCTCTATTGCAGGGTTTCATCTTGAGGGTCCTTATATTTCACCTATTGATGGATACAGGGGTGCACATCCACTGAAACATGTAAGGAAACCTGACCGGGATGAATTCGTTTCACTTTATGAAGCTTCCGGAAATAATATTCTGCAGGTTACAATTGCTCCGGAAATGGAAGGTGCTATGGATTTCATCTCCTTATGTGTTGAAAAAGGAATAGTCGTTGCGATTGGACATCATAATGCCTCCACAGCAGTTATTACGGAAGCTATTGACAAAGGAGCACTGATCTCCACTCATTTAGGTAATGGATGTGCCAATATGATAAACCGTCATGTGAACCCATTATGGCCTCAGCTTGCTGATGACCGCCTGATGATAAGCATTATCGGCGATGGATTTCACCTAAGGCCTGAAGAGATCCGGGTATTTTATAAGGTCAAGGGTTCGGGAAAAACTATAATCACTTCCGATGTAACAGGCTTTGGTTCATTGTCTCCGGGAAAGTACGTTACAGAGGAGGGTGATTCCATTGAGCTTACAAAAGATGGAATGCTCAGGTATCCGGCGCAGAATGTGCTGTACGGATCAGCATCACCTCTTAAGAAAGGAGTGGGAAACGTTATGAAAGTCACAGGATGTTCACTGGAAGATGCAATTCAGATGGCAAGCACAAATCCTGCCCGGCTGTATGGACTAATTGACCGTGGCGAGATAAAAATAGGAAAACGTGCCGATCTGATTCTGTTTCAGCTTATTGATAATGAATTAATTATCAGACATACTTATGTCAACGGCAGACAGGTTTATTAATTAAAGAATTATTGTTTCAGTGCCGCTTTGGTAAAAATATATTCCGGTATATTCTGGTTGAATTTTATGCTGGTTATTTTAAACTCCGTGCCCTCACCCTGTTTCAGCATGTCTTTATAAACGATGGTTGTCGGGAACCATCTTCCTTCTATTTTAACCACATCGCTCAGTGTGGACCTTTTCAGCAGTTGCCCGCTTTTTGCATAAAGCTCCTCTTTAAGAGGAATATAGCGTTCTTTATCTATCCATTCCTTGCGAGAAGCATAAGCCAGATCCTCCACATTTGCCGTTAGTTCAAGAACCCATGTAGGCCTTCCGTCAATATCTTCACTATCAATAACTTCGGCGTTGTAAACATCGGTCAGTTTCCTGTCTTCCATCATGTCTTCGTATGAAAGATCGGAGCCCATTACCGACTGGCGTAGCATGTGTCCGGAGATCTGTATGGTACGATCGGTGGAGGGCGAATAGATCCAGAGCTGATCTTCCAGTTTTAACATTTTTGTACCCTGTTCACGTGCAGGGGAAAGGTATTCGGTAAATGATTTTTTATCACCCACAGAGTATGAAATGGATGTAATTGTCCGGCTTGTTCGTCTCCCATGTATTATCATTGCCGATTCAAATATCCTGTTTTCCGACGACATGTTCCTGTCAACCCTCTCGAGAATCTCGTCTGCAGTCTGGGCAGAAAGGTTTGTGGTCAAAAAAACTGCTAATATGATTGTGATCTTTTTCATTATTCCTTTGTTTGATTATATTCTTTTAAGCTTCCAGTTCTTTGAACAGCTGTGCGGTTTGTCTTTTATATATTCCTATGCCCGACAACATGGTACCGGCCATTGTTGAGAGTACTCCCGGTATTAATCCGATATAGAAGTCGGAGGGGGCGATTTTCGACCGGATTATATCAGGCATCATGATACCACCTGTGCCACCTTTTGTAAACTCACTGATATCCAGGCCATAAGTTTGCATAAGCCACGAAAGGCTCAGTCCTATTGCAGTACCGATAATTGTGCCTGCGAGACCTATCATTACAGATTCTGTTATCATAGTACGGTATACATGGCCTTTTTCTTCACCTATTGCAAGTCGTATGCCAATTTCGCCATAGCGTCTGAGTCCGCCAAGCAGACCTGCATTCCAGAGAACCAGTGACATGGCTATTATGAAAATAATTATCACAATGGCACCCATGCTGTCAGTCAGTTGTACAAAGATACCCATTCCTTCCTGGTCTTTGAGGCATAACATTACAGGAGCATATTCCCCTTCATCATCTGAAAATGTATCCTCGAACTTTGTCTTTACGATGGAAGCCTTTTCGTCATCATAAAAGCCGGAACTCAGGAACCCGAGTATTTCTCCCGCAGCATCATACATATCAAGGGCAATTTGCACATCATTGATATCGGCTATTACTGTTCCCCTGTCCATGCCTGTATTGCCAAACTTTAAAGTACCTGACATAATGAAATTGCAGATAGCCATGCCACCGTTCATTGTTGATCCTATGAGGGTTATCTCTTCTCCCGGGTTCACTTTCAGCTTCTGTGAGAAATCCTCACTTAACATAACTTCTCCCGGATTAGCCGGTAGTGATCCTCTGACAAGCGATTTGCTAAGGCTCAGACGTTCTGCTTCATCTGAATCTTCAGAAAAAAGATCCAGACCAATTCCCATACCCGGTCCCTGGCTCTTTGTTTCACCATTAGCATCTGGAACATCTATAAGACCGCCGAACTTTATCCTGCTTACCCACTTCATGTCGGGGAATGTCTCTTCAAGATCTTTTTTTAGAGAGCTTACATTTATGATTGCCAGGTCGTTCGGTATCTGATCCATGTTGTCGGCATAAGCCTTGGTTACCACTTTAACATGACCTGTGGATATTTCGGCTGTCTTGTTTATCATATCGATCATGAGACCCCTGACATAACCGTTCATAAAAACGGCAAGCATGACTCCGATTGTCACTACAATTAATGGGATAAGACTTCTGCTTTTATCCCTGAAAAGTCCTTTTAATAAAAAACGTATCATTGTAATTTCCCCCTTAAAGCTTCAGTTGGATTCATTTTTGCAATTCTTCTTGATGGCCAGTAACTGACTATTGTCGTGGCCAGCAGGACTATTAATATTGTTCCTATTACAAGTGCCCCGCTGTAAACAGGGTACATGGTATCTGCCATAGTGAAGCCGAAATCATCTGAAGACACACCCAGTGTAATCCCTTTCCTGGCTAACCACGTCAGTAAAGGTATACCATACACAGCTCCCACCACTGCAGCCAGTATTGCATGCATACCCCCTTCAATGGTAAAAAGGCCTACAACCTCCTTCCGCGTATAACCAAGAGCAACATAGGTTCCTATTTCTTTCTGTCTTCTGAATATTGAGAGGACCTGTGTGTCAAAGATAGCTAGGAGTGCAAGTATCAGCAGGATACCATAGAATATAGACCCCCCAACCGTCTTCGTTTTGATCATATCTTCTATATCCTTTACCAGTGCCTTAAAAGTCATTAATTTCCATCCTTCCGTATCTGCCCTTGCTTTATCTCCGTCTCTGAATGTCAGTACAGTAGCCTCTCCGGGCATAAGAACCATTGTCTGAAGGGTCTCAAGAGGGATCCATACCTGTGATGCATCAACAGTCGGAACATTGGTGGTGAATATGTCTGCAATGAAGAGGTCAGCAGCGTCGAATGTACCGTTCCTGTCACGCCATCTTATTGTCACATAATCGCCCTTCTCCAGTTTATTAGTTCTGGCCATATTGGAACCGATAATGGATGGTATAGCATCGACTATTGTATCCATTTTATGCGCAGGTAATTCCAGGAGTGTCTGATCGGGATCTATTCCCTTGATAAGTATCGATTGCATCCTGCTTTCTTTATAGAGGGTTCCTTGTGTTATCAGTATAGGTACTATATCTCCGGATTCTATTTCAGACTGAAATTCGGCAGGTATTGTTCCATGTGCATCAGCAAGGGTGAAAGCATCATAGGGATCATAGTTTATATTCCAGTATTGTCCTCCTCCTATCTCCCAGTCGGTCATATCATTTTTTGCCTGGCGGTCCCAGCCG
>CAZOZU010000035.1:0-10580 GCA_964584355.1 uncultured Rikenellaceae bacterium | reverse complement strand
CAGCATTGCCACCCTCCACAAGAACTGATACTCCTATGCGGGAACCTTCCTGATGAGCCGAGACAACCATTCCATGTTCCGAGGTTATATGACGCCCTTCAGCAATTTCCCTGTTCTTTTTTGCCGTTTTATTAAGACAACCAGTGAGTATAATGAGAATGATAAGCAGTATATGATAATTTTGCATATGAATTTTTTATTATTGACTATTAATTTATCAAAACTGGTGCAACAATACTAAAAATATTATTCAAATGCATCAAATACCGGTTCATCTTAACCGGTAATTTTGATTACTTTTACACAAACTTCGGTTTATGCTTTCAAATCAACCTCTTGCAGAAAGGCTCAGGCCTAAAGACCTTGATGAATTTTGCGGACAGGATCACCTTGTCGGGAAGAATGCAGTATTGAGAAAGTTGATTGAATCCGGTAATATTCCTTCAGTCATTTTTTGGGGGCCTCCGGGAGTAGGAAAAACAACGCTTGCATCAATTATTGCACATAAGCTGAAGCGGCCTTTCTTTCATCTCAGTGCAGTGCATTCGGGAGTAAAAGATGTGAGAGATACGATCGAAAAAGCAAAAAAACAGCAGTTTTTTAATCAGCCAAATCCTATTTTATTCATTGACGAGATACACCGGTTCAATAAATCACAGCAGGATTCTCTGCTAAGTGCTGTTGAGCAGGGGATTATTACCCTGATAGGTGCCACTACCGAGAATCCGTCATTTGAAGTCATATCCCCTCTCCTGTCACGCTGTCAGGTATACGTCATGAATCCGCTTTCTGTAAATGAACTTTCTGAACTATTAAACAGAGCCCTGAAAAAGGATGCCTATCTTGCAGAACACAATATAGAAATAGCTGAACATGAGGCCATTATGCGTTTCTCGGGTGGGGATGCCCGTAAATTATACAATGCACTTGAGCTTGTTGTTTCATCTGAGATCAACACTTCGGGGTCAGGTAAAATAGTCATCACAGATGAGAAGGTACAGGCTCATGTTCAGGAAAACCTTGCATTGTATGATAAAAATGGTGAGCAGCATTATGATATAATCTCTGCTTTTATAAAATCATTAAGAGGAAGTGATCCTAATGGTGCCGTTTACTGGCTTGCCAGGATGGTCGAAGGAGGCGAGGATCCTAAATTCATTGCCCGCCGAATGGTGATTCTCGCAGCTGAAGATATAGGCATAGCAAATCCTAATGCTCTCCTTCTTGCACAGACCTGCTTTGATGCTGTAAGTGTTATAGGCTGGCCCGAATCAAGGATAATACTCTCAGAAGCTGCTGTGTATCTTGCAACATCTCCCAAAAGCAATGCCTCATATATGGCCATTGAAAATGCTGCAGAAGCTGTAAGGGAGAGTGGAGATCTTCCGGTACCGCTGCACCTGAGAAATGCCCCGACAAAGCTCATGAAAGACCTGGGTTATCATAAAGATTATAAATATGCTCACAACTATAACGGTAACTTTGTAAAAGATAATTACCTGCCTGAGGAACTGAAAGGCAGCAGGTTTTATGAACCCGGAATGAATCCTAAGGAGGAAGATATAAGGAAACGGCTAAGTAACTTGTGGAAAGATATTTACGATTACGAAAAATAATTACTCTGTGTCCCTCAGTGTAACTAAAGAATTATTAAAGAACTTACACAGAGTTCCACAGAGAAAACTCAGAGTCACACAGAGAAAAGATGAATGGGATGATATTTGAAGAATAGGATAATATTTTATTACCTTTACAATAATGAATAAAAGCGGAATAAATATACCATTGCTGCATTATTCTGATACAGGCAATTTCCTTCTTATTGCAGGGCCCTGTGTTGTTGAAGGCGAAAAAATAGTCTTTGAGATTGCAGAACACCTCGTTAAGTTATCTGATAAATACCGGATCCCCTTTATATTCAAATCATCTTACAGAAAAGCAAACAGAACCAGGCTCGATTCATTTTCAGGTATCGGCGATAAGAAAGCCCTTGAAATTCTTTCCGGGGTGAGAGAAAAATATTCTGTTCCTGTCATTACTGATATTCATAATCCGGATGAAGCTGATACAGCTGCTCAATATGTTGATGTTCTCCAGATCCCTGCATTTCTTTGCCGCCAGACAGATCTTCTTGTTGCGGCTGCCAAAACAGATAAGTGGATAAACATCAAAAAGGGACAATTCCTCTCAGGATCATCGATGAGGTTTGCCGTTGATAAAGTAAGGGACTCCGGTAATAATAATATTATGGTCACCGATCGCGGCAACATGTTCGGTTATCAGGACATTGTGGTCGACTTCAGGAACATACCAATGATTCAGAAAACAGGTGTCCCGGTAATAATGGATATAACCCATTCCCTTCAACAACCGAACAGAGAGGCAGGAGTATCGGGAGGCATACCGGAGATGATTGAGACCATAGGCAAAGCTGCAATAAGTGTTGGTGCAGATGGTATCTTCATTGAGACACATCCCGATCCTTCATCTGCATTGTCAGATGGAGCCAACATGCTGGAAATGTGCAATATGGACGACCTGTTATACAAGCTCGTTGCATTAAGAAAAACTGTTAACTCATTTAATTCTTTATCTTAATTTAAAATTACATTTTATGAAGAAAATTCTTTTGATCACAACATGTCTTCTTACAGCTGCTGTGATAAATGCACAGTCTCTTGATGAGATTGTAAAGAAATACTCGGCTGCCAATAAGCTGGATCAGCTTTCAGGCAAAAAAACTATTAAAATTACTGCTACCATGTCGATGATGGGCATGGATATGCCCATGGAAATGTGGATGAAAAAACCGAACAAGATCAAAACTGTCACCAATATGGCAGGGCAGGAAATGGTACAGGTTTTTGACGGAGAGAAGGGATATGCCGTTAATCCTATGGCAGGTTCAATGGAGCCGGTAGAGATGACTGCCGACCAAGTTAAGGAAATCCAGCGTAATAATATTTTTCACAACTACGTTGATAGTTACCTTAAAGAGGGGAAACTGACTCTTGAAGGCGAGGATAATGTAAACGGTAAACCAGCCTTTAAGATAAAAGCAGATCTGGAAGGAGGAAATTCTGCACATTTGTTTATCGATAAGGATACATATCTGCTTTTAAAGACAACCACAGAGGTAAGCCAGGGAGGAGTGGCTATGACACTGGAAGCCATACCTTCGGATTATACAGATAACAATGGTGTTTTTCTCCCTATGAAGACCACTACAACCGTCAGCGGAATGGAAATCATCACCACATTCAACAAGGTAGAGGTTGATGTTCCGATTGATGATAGTGTGTTTAAGATTGATTGACCCCCCAGCCCCCCTAAAGGGGGGTTGAAACCCAGTTTCAACGAGGATTATATAAACAAGAGGGACGCATTTATATATGCGTCCCTTATGTTTTTACAGCCGGCCCGTAAGCCGGGTTCTGTTTTTTTCCATCATTTACCTGGTCCTGTCATCACTGACAGGATCTTACGACCTACCCCCCGGCATCGGACGAGCAGCCCTCGGAGCCGGTATACATGGTCTCTCAACCCATAAGGTGTACGGATTCCGGTGTCACCACCGGAACCGGTGAGCTCTTACCTCACCTTTTCACCCTTATCCCGAATACTCGGGACGGTTATTTTCTGTTACACTACTATACCCTCACGGATATCTTCCCGTTAGGAAGTATGTTGCTCTATGTTGCCCGGACTTTCCTCCCCTGACGTTTCGGCCAGAAGCGATAGAACAGCCTGCTGCATTGCAAAGATAATAAATCACAATGATTTGATGAAAGGAAATGAATTTGGCTATTTTTGCAGAAAAATAATTACGGTACGACTGTTTGACGGTATAGTAGTGGTATAATGGTTTTATGATAATATGTATAATTCCCCTCCTGGGACAGGGGTGGGTAAAAAAATATGAAAGGATTTCCTGATATAAATATAGATGATTACAATTATGATCTTCCTGATGAGAGGATAGCACAGTATCCTGCCAAAGAAAGAGATGGTTCAAAATTGCTTATATATAATAAAGGTATAATATCAGGTGACCTGTTCAAAAATATTTCCCTTTATCTGTCTTCTGATTCACTGCTGGTATTTAATGATACCAGGGTGATCAGGGCACGTATCATATTCAAAAAAGAGACAGGAGCAAATATCGAAGTATTCTGTCTTGAGCCTCTATCGCCAAATGATTACCAGCAATCATTCGCTTCCGGAAGTCCTGTGGAATGGAAATGCATCATAGGAAATCTGAAGAAATGGAAAAACAACTCAATTACATGCTCATATACCTGCAGGAATGAGCATTATACTCTTTCTGCATCTAAAATAAAAACTGAAGGTGAAGCATGGAGGATACTTTTCAGTTGGGATGCTTTGGATATAAGTTTTGGAGAAGTAATAGAGGCAACCGGACATATTCCTCTCCCACCATATGTGAAAAGAGAGGACGATGATGAAGATTATATAAGATATCAGACGATCTATTCTAAAATAAATGGTTCTGTTGCCGCTCCTACGGCAGGATTTCATTTTACTGAATCAGTACTTAATGATATCCGAAAGAAAGGAATCCCGAGGGTAGATCTTACACTTCATATCGGAGCCGGAACATTCCGCCCTGTAAAATCAAGGGATCTTTCTCTTCATGAGATGCACTGCGAACACTTTTTTATCAATAAGGGAGTTGTTGAGAATCTGTTATCACACAAAGGCAAGATCATTGCGGTAGGAACCACAAGTGTGAGAGCACTGGAGTCACTTTACTGGATAGGAATCCAGATAATCTGCAAACCGGATAATAATAACAATGAATTCTTTATTGATCAATGGGAACCTTATAAGTATGAGGAAGAATATTCTTTACGGGAAGCCCTTGAATCAATCCTTAATTTTATGAATAATAGAAAAATCAGTTTACTCTACGCCTCCACAAAAATTATGATTGTTCCGGGATATAAATTCCATGTTATTAACGGTATGATTACCAATTTTCATATGCCGAAAAGCACCCTCCTTCTTCTTGTATCAGCCTGGACAGGAGATAACTGGAAAAAGATATATAAAAATGCGTTCGAAAATGGCTTCAGGTTTCTGAGCTATGGAGACAGTTCATTACTTTTATAACATGTTGCAATACTATCTTGTAGGCTGACCTACTGTATGATATCAATATTTACTTTTGTATTTAAACTCTTTTTTTGTTTCTTTGCGGGAAATTTTCAGGCATGGATAGTAATAGTGTTATGAGGCAAATGCAGGCAGTAATAAGGTTTCTAATGTCACTGTTTTACATTGGTGCCGGAATATTTCTTATTTTTTTTGCCGATAACTTCAAGATTGACAGAGCATTACGTAATATAGTTGGGGGTGCGTTTCTTTTTTATGGTATTTATAGAATCTATACTTCTTTTGTAACACTTTATAAATTATTTTTCAGAAGGGAAGAAGATGAGGAGTAATACTGTTGCCTGCCTTGTTCATAATATGACACAAATTGTCTTGGCACATACTTTGCAGTATTATTAGTGATATGATAAAAATAAGATTATGGGAGTTACGTTATTTATACAAAAAATCACTAATATTGCGTGCCATAAAATAATTATCATCAACAGAATTAAAGTGGCCGGACCATACAATCGTTTTATTAATTCAGGATTACGTTTTTTGATTCTGGCAATGTTTATTTCTCTTGCCTCCTGTAAAGGAGGAGTTACCAGGACGGATGAATCGCCGACCAGGGGAGATATAAGGATAATCTCCGATGAATCATTTCAACCTCTAATTGATACAGAGGTAGAAACATTCACCTCTCTATACATTAACGCCAAAATCAAGCCTCTTTATAAACCTGAATATGACGTCATCAATGATTTCATGAATGATTCGGTAAAGTTGATTGTAACAAGTAAAAAGCTTACCGAAGACCAAATCCAATATCTTCGGGATTCTCTTATTATAGCCCGCACAATATCTTTTGCATGGGATGCTCTTGTACTGGTTACAAATAAGGTAAACAATGATACACTTATTAAATATGAAGATATCAGGAACATATTCCTTGGTAACATAAAAAGGTGGAAGGAACTTGAATCGAGATCAAAGCTGGGAGATATAAGAGTGATCTTTGACAATACAAAATCAGGTAATATCAGATATTTCAAGGAACTGTTTGAAATTGAAAGTTCCCTGCCTGATAATTTTTTTGCTGTTAACAGCAATGCAGAAGTAATCGATTTCGTTTCAAAAAATAATGATGCTCTTGGTATTGTGAGTGTTAACTGGATAAGTGACGTAGATGATTCTCTGAGCAGGAGTTTTGTTAAAAAAATTAATATTGTTGGAGTATCACCGAGATTTAATTACGATGGAACCTATTACAGGCCTTCTCCGGGTGCTATTTACACAAAGGAGTACCCTTTTGTAAGGGAGATATTTTTTATCTCCAGGGAGACTTTTCATGGCCTGGGTTCAGGATTTAT
The DNA here is from genome assembly GCA_964584355.1 of uncultured Rikenellaceae bacterium. Taxonomy (GTDB): domain Bacteria; phylum Bacteroidota; class Bacteroidia; order Bacteroidales; family VadinHA17; genus LD21. Next base: position 4,089 of record CAZOZU010000035.1, on the reverse strand, counting down.
ACAATGGGCAACTGCTGAACAGGGACAAAGGATAGTACTTAAATCGGGACTTGTCCCGGCAACCATGCCTATACGACTGGTACAAATAAAAACGGAATAGTATACACCTCACAAACTATATCGAATAAAGCAAAAGATAATAATTTAAAGAGTGTTCTATAAAAAATAATAAATTTGTATAATTGATTTCACAATAAATTAAATAGTTATGAAACGTTCAATTTTGAAAAAGGGTTTATTTCTGACAGTATTATTTGCAATGCTGGTTACTTTCAAAAACCAGGCGCAGGATCTTAATTCTGCTCTTCTTTTTACAAAAAGCGAGCAGTATGATAAAGCTGCAGAAATGTTGCAACAGTTGATTCAGAATGAGCCTTCAAACAATAGCAAATATTATTTCTATCTTGGTGAAAATGTGCTTCTTGAATATTTCTCAGATACTATTTCCAATTCCCTTAGTCTGGCTCTGAAAACAGCAAAGGAGACTTACCAGAAAGGCGTTGAAGCGAATCCTGATTATCCACTTAATTATGTTGGTCTTGCAAAAGTTGCATATTTCAATAATGATGATAAAACCGCCGATGAGATGCGGGCCAAGGCAAAAAGCTTTCTTCTCCCCTATAAGAAGATCAAAAAAATAAATCCCCCGGCTGATGTATATGCATTTACGCTTGCAAAACTTGCTGAGTCATATATTAAGGACCGGAATGTTGATACCGCAGTGGCACTACCTTTAATAAGGGAAGCTATAATGATTGATCCTAAAAATCCTGAGATCTTTCTTATTACGGGTGATATTTATATTCTGGCAAATGATGGTTCCAACGCAATAAGGAACTATAAACTCGCTCAGTTTGCTGATCCCACTTCACCTACTGCAGCGATGAAAATTGGAAGTATCTACGTAAAAAGTAAGGCCCTGCAACCTGCTATTCAATACTTTGAGGAAGCAATAAGTCTTGATCCCAATTTTGCACCTGCATACAGGGAACTCGGTCAGGTATACTGGTTTGCACAACGACTTGAACAATCAAAGGAAAATTACAAGAAATATCTTGAATTGAGTGCCGGCAATATTCCTGCACAGACAAGGTATGTAACTTCACTGTTTTATGCAGGAGACTATGATGAGGTAATCAAGCAAGTTGAAGAGATACTTGCTGTTAATGATTCCAGGTCGTTTTTAAACCGGCTTGCCGGATATTCATATTTTGAAATGAAAAATCCCGACTACGATAAGGCTTTCTACTACATGGAAAAGCTGTTCGAGACCGTTTCACAAGAAAGGATATTATGGAAGGACCACCATTATATGGCCAGAATACTGATGAAGAAGAATCAGGATTATATAAAGATGGTTGATGAGCTCACCAATAAAGATGCCGAACAGAAAGCCCTTGTTGAAAATGCCAGCAAGGAACTTGAGAGGGGATTTAACGAATATGAAAAAGTGCTTGAAATGAAACCCCAGGACAGGGGTGTGTTGAGTGAAATGGCAATCAATTATTATAATTTTAAATTTTATAATAAGGCCGCAGAATCATGGGCAAGAATGATAACTCCAGGTGAGGAGAAGATTGAAGAATACATGCAGATCGGAAGGACATATTATATCGGTAATAATTTAAAAGCTGCCGATTCGGTATTCAATATTGTCATAAAGAAATGGCCGGATGACCTCAAAGGTTACATTTGGGTCGCAAGGACCTATGCAAAAATGGATCCTAATTATAAAATGGGACTTGCAAAACCGAAGTTCGAAAAAGTTATTGAAATAGCACAGTCTGACTCTCTTAAAAATGAAACTGAGATGGCAGATGCATTACAATACCTTGGATATTATTATGTATCAAAAGAAAACTTTTCAACTTCAAAAGGATATTATAACAGGTTGATTAACCTTAATCCAAACAACAACGACAACAAAATAAAAGGATATATTGGATTAGGATTGATTGAACTTCGTATGGCTGGTAATGAGAAAGAAAATGACAGAAGGCTTCCATACCTGGCAAGATCTGAAGAGGCATATAATAAGATCCTTGCCATTGATCCGGATAACGTTTCTGCAAAAAATCAGATTTCTTATATTCGTAATTTCGAAGCCCAGGTAAGAAAGGGAATCAATCCTAACGAGATAAGAGGAGTAGTAAAAGATGCAGCAACGGGACGGCCTATTTCATATGCTTCAATAAGAATTAAAGATACAGCCGTTGAAAATTTAAGCAATAGCCGGGGTGAATATAAGTTTGAAATACCACAGAGCTCTGAAATATTGTTAATCAGTGCTGAAGGATATATAACTAAAGAGATCCCCGTAACAAAATCCAGGATTTATAACGTTTCACTTGAGAAATAAATATACTCCTGCTGTACACTTTCTCGAATTAATAAATATAGGGTATAAAGGTATATTAGGGGTCTTCTTGGTTGGGAATATCATATAAATCAATCAAAAAGATTGATAATATTTTATATTTATTTGAAAAAAATAATTGATAATATATATATTTGCGAATTATTAAATCTTAAACCAAAACAAATCGATTAAAATGAGTAAAAAAGGAAGTAGTAGATTCAAAGATGCGCTGCAGAATATATTTGCAGCAAGTGCTATTTTAATAGCTTTTGTGGTATCCTATATGTTGTTTGAAAGCATAATGGGTAATCCGGTTAATTTTGAAGGGGGTAATCCGAAAGGGGCTGCTCTTGAGGGGAACTATCTAGGGATCATCTATAAAGGTGGTAAAATTGTTCCTATTCTTATGACATGTGTACTATCATTGATAATCTTTGTTGTTGAAAGATTGATCACCCTTTCAAGAGCCAAGGGAAAAGGAAGGTTAAACACATTTGTCCGTAAACTTCAGACTCTTCTTGAAGAAGATAAAATTGAAGAGGCCATGGATTCTTGTGACAAGCAGAAAGGTTCTCTTGCCAATGTTATGAAAGCCGGTTTATTGAGATACCGTGACCTTCAGCAAGACAAGGAACTTGAAAAAGACCAGAAAATTCTTTCTATCCAGAAATCATTTGAAGAAGCCACGGCACTTGAATTGCCGATGCTATCAAGAAATATGGTAATTTTCTCAACCTTAGCATCCATATCAGTGTTGATAGGTCTTATTGGAACAGTATTAGGTATGATCCGTGCATTTGCTGCACTTGCTCAATCGGGAGCTCCTGATGCACTGGCTCTTTCACAGGGTATATCTGAAGCTCTTGTAAATACTGCGTTCGGTATTACAGGATCGACTTTAGCAATTATTGCCTTCAATTATTTCTCAACATATGTTGATACATATACATATAAAATAGACGAAGCAGGATTCAGCCTGACGCAGAATTTTGCCGCTTCGCTGAAAAGTTAATAACAGAAGTTGGTCTTTTGGTTAAATTAATACAAATAAAAAGCAAAAATGCCAAGGATTAGATTACCAAAATCGTCCCCCCGAATCGACATGACACCGATGGTTGATCTTTTTTCAGTGGTACTTATTTTTCTTATGCTTACCACAACAATGAGACAACCTGAACCGGCTACTGTTGATTCTCCATTTTCAATATCAGAGACACCTGTTCCTGATTTTAATATGATGACATTTCTTATTGCAAATGATGGAAAAGTCTTTATGAATTTCGATAACGGACCTGATACCCTTCTGCAATACAGACCTAAAATACTTGAGGAAATGGGTAAAAGATACGGAATCGAATTTACACCTGAAGAACTAAGGGCTTTCGAGAAGTATAAATCTTCCCTGGGAGTACCTATAATGCATATGAAAGATTTCCTGAATGCTAAAGACAATAAAACCAGGGATGAGTTGCAGGCAGGAATTCCCTTAGATTCAACCGACAATCAGCTGGCAATGTGGATATTATATGCACGCCAGGTAAATCCAAGTATACAAGCATGTATAAAAGGAGATGCAACAGCTGAATTTCCGGTTGTCAAGAAAGTTTTGGATATTCTTCAGGAAAGACAGGTAAACAGGTTCAATCTGATAACTAGTCTTGAAACAGCTAAAATAAACTTAGAAGAAATACAACAGTGATATGGCAGAAATAATTCAGGAAGAAAAAGGA
>CAZOZU010000034.1:0-10652 GCA_964584355.1 uncultured Rikenellaceae bacterium | reverse complement strand
TTGATTCTTTCAACTGGCTGAAAGACACTCCTGAAAGCCCTGATGAAAATGATATCGTTGAAATCAGGTTTAAAAACACCCGAAAAGGATTTTACAGGAATGTAAACAATCTCAGGTTCGAGATTGGTGACCTGGTTGCTGTTGAAGGCTCCCCCGGCCATGATATCGGAAGAATATCCATGACAGGCAGGCTTGTCCTCGAACAGCTTAAAGAGCTTAAAATCATACCTTCGCTCGAAGATATGAAGAAAGTATATCGGAAAGCAAAAGATGTCGATATACAAAAATGGGAAGAAGCAAAGCTGCTTGAGGTCCAGACAATGCTTCGATCCAGACAGATAGCTGAAGAACTGAATCTTGACATGAAGATCGGGGATGTTGAGTATCAGGGAGATAGAACAAAAGCTATATTCTATTATATCGCTGACGAAAGAGTCGATTTCAGGCAATTGATAAAAGTGCTGGCTGAAGAATTCAAGGTGAGAATAGAGATGCGCCAGATCGGAGCACGCCAGGAAGCCGGCAGAATAGGCGGAATAGGCTCCTGTGGCAGAGAACTCTGCTGTGCAACATATATCACAAATTTTACATCCGTTACAACTACCCATGCAAAATACCAGGAACTGTCGCTGAATCCACAAAAACTTGCCGGACAATGCGGCAAATTGAAATGCTGCCTTAATTTTGAACTTGACTGCTATGTAGATGCTCAGAAAAACTTCCCTCCCAAAGATGTTCAACTGGAAACAATTGACAGTACACTTTATTTCCATAAAATGGAGGTCCATAAAGGTATTTACTGGTATACAACTGATCCGGATTCAACCGCTGATATGATACCAATACCTGTGGAGAGAGTCAGGGAAATGCAGGAAATGAATAAAAACGGCATTAAAGCTGAACGACTCCTTCCCGGCACACAAACGTGGGAAACAACTTCTGTGTCAGAAGATCTTCTTAAAGATAACAATCTGGCAAGATTTGATACCGGTAAATCCAAAAACAACCAAAAGAAAAATTCTCATAAAAGAAAGAACAGGAGATTCCATGATAAGAAAAAAAAATAGAGGTATAATCCTGTTATTGCCTATTCTCCTTCTTTCATGTAACAGTGATGTTATTTTCACCGACAATGCAGCCATGCAAAATAATATATGGGAATTGTCCAATGTTCCTGATTTCAGATTTCTGATAGATGATACAACTCAGCTTGTAAATGTTTTGTTTACATTAAGAAGTGGATCAGTCTATCCGTATCGAAATTTATTCCTGTTTGTTACTGTCTCTTCCCCTGATGGTGATATTATGACAGATACCCTCGAATATTATCTTGCCGATGAAAAAGGTAACTGGTATGGTAAAGGATTCGGTGATATTCATGAGTTCAATCTGCCTTACAGGACAAATGTCTATTTTCCGGAACAGGGAACATACTTCTTCAAAATTCAACATGGTATGCGTATCGGGGATCTCCCTGGTATCTATGATATCGGGTTGAGAATTGAAAAAAGCAAAATGTAAATCTTAAGTTGTGGGAAAGAATAAACTGGCCAAGTGGGCTGAGATGGCTACTTTCAACAACGTAATAGAGCCTGTAAAGGGCGAGCTGCCCAGGAAAGATCACCCGCTAAAAGGGAAATGGCAACCGGATATCTTCAGGAATTTAAATCCGGTCATCCTGGAACTTGGTTGTGGAAAAGGTGAATATACAGTGGGACTTGCTAACAGATTTCCTCAAAATAATTATATAGGTGTCGACATTAAGGGTGCCAGAATGTGGAGAGGAGCAAAAACAGCTACCGAAAATAAAATGCCTAATGTGGCATTCCTGCGTACACGCATAGAGTTTATTAAGTATTATTTCGCCAAAGATGAGGTTGACGAAATATGGCTCACCTTTCCCGATCCTCATCCCGGTAAACGAAACTCCAATAAAAGGCTTACATGTCCGTGGTTTCTTAATACTTACAGTAATTTCCTGAAGGATAATGGTTTAATTCATTTGAAAACGGATAATGCCGATCTTTTTAACTATACAAAACGATTGGTTGAACTGAACAACCTTCCTGTGAATTTTATAAGCAATGACCTGTATGCTGATAAACCTGATAATGAAATTCTTTCAATAAAAACTCACTATGAAAATCTTTTTCTGGAAGAGGGATTGAAAATCAATTACATCTCCTTCAGGTTATTAAAGAATATAATTATTAAAGATGTCGAAACAGAGGAATAATACCCGGATCATTCGATTGAACTTAAATGTATATTTTGTGTTTAATAAAAAAAAGTGGTAAAATTACCGGCTATTTATTTTACCCCTCTATATGGAAACCACATGGTAAGCCACGTGGAATTATTTGAATAAATATAAATAAGGAAAGGCTTTGTTAAATGTCAGAAAACGAAAATATTAAAGAACGTGTATTGAAAGCTCTGGAAAGAGTAAGGCCATATCTCCAGTCAGACGGTGGAGATATAGAACTTGTTGACATATCAAAGGATTTTACTGTTAAGGTAAAACTCACCGGGGCATGCCATGGTTGTCCCTATAGCATGATGACTTTAAAAGCCGGGGTCGAACAGGCATTAAGGAAGGAGGTACCCGAAATAAAGGGTGTCGTTTCTGCCTGAGAAAAGGAAGCTTCTGAATTTTATTTACACTTCAAATACTATACCCGGGCCTGGTAAGTTTATAGTATTAAAACCCTTATATTGCTTTTAGTTAAAGCATCATATAAATACCTGGGATTGCTGGTACTATTAATGATCGCAGCAAACTGTTCTGTGGAAAAAAATACCAGAGCGACTAGGTTTTACCATGGAATGACAGCCAGGTATAATATCTATTTTAATGGTTATGAGAGTTTTAAGGATGGACTTCTTAAAATTACAACCGGCCATGCTGATGATTATGCCGAATTATTGAATGTGTTCGAATATAGTGATCCGTCTTCTGTCTCCTTATGTAGTTCAGACATGGATAAGGCAATACAGAAAGCCTCAAAACTGATCTCATTAAAATCGATCACCACAAAACCTGAAGTAAAGGATAAGAATAATCTTACTTCGCGAGAGGAGGATCTGTTCAACAGAAAGGAATATAATGAGTGGATTGACGATAGTTATCTTCTCATTGGAATGGCCCGGTTTTACAAGCATGAGTATAATGAGGCTTCCTCAGTTTTTGAGTACTGTATTGCCCAGGCAAATGATCCTTTGATCAGAAAAGAAGCATCTATATGGCTTGCCAGGACACACAACGAAAAAGGGAATTATAGCGATTCATACCGTGTTTTGAACGAATTTGTAACTGCAGGAGAATTTCCCAGGGCATTGAGAGCAATGTATTATACAACCATGGCCGATCTCTATGTAAAACAGGATAAATATTCTGAAGCTATTGATCCTCTTGATAAGGCCATTGATGAAGTATCTGGAAAACGTACAAAATACAGGCTTACATATCTGCTGGCTCAACTTAATCAACAAACAGAAAATGCTCAAAGGGCAATTTCTCTATATCGCCGGGTTGTTAAAATGAACCCTCCGTATGACGTTGAATTTAATGCCAGGATAAATATTGCCGGAGTTTTTGATGTCAATTCCGGAGATCCCCGGGAAATGAAAAAAGAGATGGAGAAGATGTTAAAAGATTCCAAGAATAAAGATTACCACGACCAGATATATTATGCCCTTGGTAATTTGTCAATGAAAGAGGGAAATGAAAAGGAGGCTCTGGAATTTTACAGGAAATCGGTTATGTCCTCATCTATGAACCAGAATCAGAAAGGAAGATCTTATCTGGCACTTGCTGACTATTATTATAATAAACATGATTTTTTGAAAGCCGGCAGGTACTATGATAGTACTGTTATGTTTTTTGATAGAGATCATGCTGAATATCTGGCCCTTAAATTAAAATCAGAAAATTTTAATGCTGTAGTATCACAATTGATTATCATCGAAACTGAAGATTCTCTTCAAAGAATTGCTGCAATGTCAGAATCCGAAAGAGATGTTTTTATCTCATCAATTATCAGCGAAATTACCAAAGCAGAGAATGAAGGCAGAACTTCACAATATTCCGACAGGTTCAACCTGGGACAATTTTATGAAAATGAAAGACGCTTCCAGGACAATATTGAACAGGAAGGTAAATGGTACTTCTATAACCAGACGGCTCTTACATTTGGACGTACTGAATTCAGACGAAGATGGGGTGAAAGAAAACTGGAAAATAACTGGCGCAGGCTTAACAAAGCCAGTATCACCTCATCCATGGCAACAGCTGAAAATAATGAGACCTTACAAAATGGTTCTGATACACTTAATACAGGAACACTTGATTATAAAACTCCCGGGTTTTACCTCAAAGATCTTCCACTTACCGATTCACTGCTGGCTATTTCTGACAACCGTATAGCCTATGCATATCTCAACGCAGGCAAAGCTTATGCAGAAAAGATCCGTGATCTTGAGGGAGCTGTTGAATCCTTTGAAAACCTTATTACCAGGTATCCTGAAAATGAACTCGTACCTGAAGCTTTATATAATCTGTATAAGGTAAATCAGGAAATAGATTATTCCGCCGCTGAAACTTATAAACAACGCCTTATAGATGAATATCCTGAAACTGAATTTGCAAAAATGATATCCGATCCCGGATATTTTGAAAAAAAACTTGCAGATCTGAAAATGGCTGAAAAGCTTTACCAGGAAGCATATAATACTTATAATAAAGAGGATTTTAATAATGCAATCGCACTCTGCGATAATGCTTTAAAAGAATATGAACAGGATCAGCTGGCCCCAAAATTTCTTTTGCTACGTGCATATTCCATCGCACATATAAGCGATGAAAGAACTTTCAAAGAAGAGCTTAATAATGTCATTGAATTGTGGCCTGACAGTGAAGAGAGTAAAAAAGCAGCAGAAATAACCGCCTTTATCAACAAGAAAGTCCCTGAGCTGAAAGTTGAAGAAGAAAAAGAGATTGCCAGTGAATTATTTGTAGCTGATACTATATCAAATCATATATTTATACTTATTATCGAAAATCCTGCATTTAATATTAACCAGGCAGCATTTGATGTGATAAGCTTTAACATCGATAATTATACAAATAATAATTACAGAACTGAAGGAATGCTGGTAGACAATAAATATATAATGATCAAGGTATCAGGATTTGAAGAATACTCATATGTAATGGATTATTACAAGTCATTCTCAACTGAAAAACTTGTAAGAAATCCCTCTGAATCCAAGATGTATTCTTTCATTATAAGTGACAATAATCTCAGGGTTTTGAATGAAGATAAAAACCCGGAACGGTATCTGCTTTTCTTTATGGATAACTACTTGAAATGAGAAAAATAAGAATATTATGGACTGATGATGAGATTGAGGTTCTTAAACCACATATACTTTTCCTTCAGGATAAAGGGTATGAAATAGATACCTGTTCAAACGGGAATGATACCATTGATCTTGTAAAAGAAAACGCTTATGATCTTATATTTCTCGATGAACATATGCCGGGACTAAGTGGTATTAAAACCCTCAGGCTTATCAGGGAGGTCAGAAGCGATATCCCTGTGGTAATGATAACGAAAAGTGAGGAAGAGGGTATAATGGAAGCAGCAATTGGTTCCGAAATCGACTATTATCTTATTAAACCCGTTAAACCCAAACAGGTACTGCTTGCAATAAAAAAAATACTTGATGAGAAAAGGCTGGTCACAGAAAAAACGACAACAGATTACAGACAGGAATTTAATCGTATCGGCGACATGATATCCTCTGCAGGAAGCTGTGAAAACTGGACAGAGGTATATCGTAAGATCTCATACTGGGAATCGGAGCTTGAAAAATCAGCAGATCCGGGGATGACAGAAATATTAAAAATGCAGGAAAACGAAGCAAATAATCTTTTTGCCAGATTTGTTTCAAAAAATTACCTGTCATGGTTTGATGCCGATACTACTGATCTTCCTGTTCTGTCACATTTGCTCTTCACAAAAAAGGTCTTTCCTCATATAAGTAAATCCAGACCTCTCTTTTTTATTCTCATTGATAATCTAAGGTTTGACCAGTGGAAAACAATATCGGCTGAACTTGCCGGTCTTTACAGAATAGTAAACGAGGATTTTTATTTCAGTATCCTGCCTACTGCAACCCAGTACAGCCGTAACGCTATTTTTGCCGGGCTTATGCCTTCAAAGATTGCTGAACTTATGCCCCGTTTCTGGGTCGATGATGACGATGAAGCCGGAAAAAACAGATTTGAAGAGGAAATGTTCAGGAATCATCTTTCGAGGAAAGGATTAAAATATAAATGGTCATATAATAAAATCAGCACTAACACGGAAGCGAAAAAAGTAAATGAAAAAATCGATCCTATGCTCGGCAATGATATTAATATTCTTATCTACAATTTCGTTGATATCCTTTCCCATGCCCGTACTGATATCGGTGTGATAAGAGATCTTACTGATAATGAGACAGCCTACAGGAGTCTTGTAAGATCATGGTTTATCCATTCATCATTGTCCGATCTGCTGAAAATACTAACCAGTCACCAGGTAAAAGTCATTATCACAACAGATCATGGGACGATAAGGGTACAGAACCCGGTTAAGATGATCGGTGATAAAAAGACCTCTTCCAACTTGCGTTATAAGACGGGAAGAAATCTTGACTATAATCCTTCTCAGGTATTCGAGATCAGGGATCCTGAGAAAGCCTTTCTTCCAAAGACAAATATAAGTTCGAGGTATATTTTTGCCATGAATAAGGATTACCTGGTATACCAGAATAATTTTAATTATTATGCCAGTTATTACAGAAACAGTTTTCAGCATGGAGGTATCTCTATGCAGGAAATGATACTGCCTGTTGCTATTCTGGAACCTGTGTAGCAAATGAAAATTGAAGTTAATCATAAGAAAAATCTTCCATCTGCAGTAAAGAGGCTGCTCAAATACTCGGGCAACAAAAGGATCTTTGCATTCTATGGATCGCTGGGTGCTGGAAAAACAACAATCATAAAAGAAATATGTAAACAGCTTGGCGCTTCCGATATAACCAGCAGTCCCTCCTTCACAATGGTAAACGAATACAGGACTCCTGAAGGAAAATCTTTATACCACATTGATTTCTATAGAGTTAGAAATACCGGGGAGGTATTTGACTTTGGGATTGAAGAGTATCTGTATGGAGGATCATACTGCTTTATGGAATGGCCCGATCTGGTAGAGGAGTTATTGCCCATAGACACGGTAAAGATCCATATAATTGTTGGGAAAAATGAGAAACGTATTCTGGAACTATTTTTAACCTGATCATATATTATTCCCATATTCCAATTTATTTTAACTTTGACGAAACAACACTATTCCTGAAATGAACATGAAAGGCAAGAGCGGAAAAGTGAATCTCGGCAACAGTGAACTTATGCCAAAGGAAGAGCATCTTGAGACTGCTGTCAGATTCAAAAGATTAACTATCGGTATCCCCAGCGATCCTAAGGATGATGAGAAAAGAGCAGCTCTGACACCGGAAGCAGTAAACCTCCTTGTAGAATCAGACAATGAGGTAATAGTACAAAAAGGTGCTGGTACAGGTGCCAACTATTCCGATAAGGATTACAGTGAAAACGGTGCTTCTGTTACCGATTCTCCGGCAAGAGTATACAGTAGTGACGTTGTTATCAAAGTTGCACCTTTCACAAGTAAAGAGACTGAATACCTGAAAGGACACCAGGTCATTATGTCATACCTTAATGTATTGAAGTTGAATGAAGAAACCCTCGCCAGGCTTATAGGGAAAAAAGTAACCGCTATTGCTTTTGAAAAAATTCGTGATGCCGGTGGAGTAATGCCTGTTGTGGAATCCATGAGTGAGATCTCCGGGGTGACTTCAATTCTCCTTGCCTCAGAATATCTCAGCAATTATCATGGCGGGAAAGGTGTTATGCTTGGAGGTATTACAGGAATAACCCCAACAGAGGTGATCATACTGGGAGCAAACAGAGCAGGTGAATATGCCGCAAAAGCGGCATTGGGACTGGGTTCAGAGGTAAAAATATTTGATAATTCACTTGAGAAGCTCAGGCGGTTTGAAACAACTATCGGACAGAGGCTCCAAACATCTGTCTTTCATCCCCAGGTATTGAAAAAAGCATTGAAATCGGCCGATGTCCTTATTGGAGCCATAGAGCTGGAGGATCTTCGCCCATGGTATTATATAACAGAAGACCTGGTGAAAACCATGAAAAAAGGTTCCGTAATAATTGATCTCAGTATTGACAGGGGAGGATGTATTGAAACTAGCGAATGCCGAGCATTGAAGGATCCTGTTTATGAGAAACATGGTGTTATCCATTTTTCTGCCTGGAATCTCCCTTCCCGGGTTGCCAGGACAGCCTCAATAGCGCTAAGTAATATATTTGCCCCTCTGCTGCAAAGAATGGCCGATGCCGGCGGGATAACCCATCTTCTCAAAAATGATCCGGGCCTTCGTAATGGTGCCTATCTTTATAATGGTATGCTAACTAACGAAACACTCGGCCAGAAATATGGAATACTATCAAAAGACCTTGATCTTCTTCTTTCTGCTTTCTGATAATCAGATAAAAGTCATCGTTGCCACATCTTCCATGATTTCTATCCTGGCTTTATGGCCAATATAGAATGCCCTGTTATCACTTATATGCCCGGCAGGAAAGTTAAATAAAACCGGGAAATCATAATTTTTAACGATATCAAATATTATAGCTTCAGGACTTTTACCCCAGGGTATTTCTGTTTCATTTATCTTATTTATACCCCCGACCACCAGTGCAGCAAGATCTTCAAATTTGCCCGCAAGTTTAATGGATGTCATCATCCTGTCAAGGTGATAATTGTATTCCCCTATATCTTCAATGAAGAGTATCTTGTTTTTTGTCCTTAGCTCTCCGACAGTACCGGCAAGACTATATATAAGCGAGAGGTTTCCGCCAGTTATCTCTCCTTCAATTATTCTTCCTCTTCTGAAATTACCTTTCCATTGTAAAGGTTGACAGCCCTCAAACAATGCTTTGTACAAAGATTCCATGGTGGCTGGTGTTTTCTCAGGATTATTATAATTCAATGGCATCTCTCCGTGTATTGTAACGATATTGTACTTCTCTGAAAGCCAGGTATGCAATACTGTTATATCACTGTATCCTACATACCATTTTGGATACCTGTGCAGTGTTGAAAAATCTATCCGGTCAATAATTTTGAGTATCCCGTAACCACCTCTTGAACAAAGTATTGCTTTTATTTCTTTGTTATTTGTCGCTGCCTGAATATCTTCATATCTCTCATCATCATTACCAGCAAAGGGACCATTTTGCTTCAGTACATTCTTCCCGACATGTACTTTAAGTCCCCAGGATTCCAGTAACGTGACTGCTGATTCCATCTTTTCACCCTCAATGGCAAATGCCGGTGAAACAATGGCAACCTCATCGCCCGGTTTAAGAAATGGAGGCCGGATTTTTTTTACAGACATCCCTGTTTATTATTTTAGGTAAAAATAAACAAAAATGTTTCTTATAAGTCCCCTTCAGGGGATTTAGGGGCCATTTTATAATTTTATTATCTTTGTTCGTTTTACAAAATGTTACTGGTTCATTATCAACATTATGAAGAAATTCAAAAGATACCTTATCACATCTGCGCTTCCGTATGCAAATGGCCCAATACATATCGGCCACCTTGCTGGAGTTTACGTACCTTCTGATATTTACGTAAGGTACCTGAGAATGAAAGGAGAGGATGTAATATCAATATGCGGATCTGATGAACATGGTGTTCCTATAACTCTCAAAGCCCGTAAGGAGGGAGTTTCACCACAAGAGATAGTTGACAGGTATCATACATTAAACAAAAAAGCTTTTGAGGATCTTGGAATATCTTTCGATATCTATTCACGAACATCAAACAAGATACATTACGAAACTGCTTCAGACTTTTTTCTGACTCTTTATAAAAAAGGAGAGTTCATCGAAAAAACAACAGAACAGTATTACGATGAAGAGGCCGGTTGTTTTCTTGCCGACAGATATATTACAGGAACCTGTCCGCATTGCAGCAATGAAGAGGCATATGGTGATCAGTGTGAAAAGTGCGGAAGCTCTTTGAGTCCGTCCGATCTCATCAATCCTCACTCAACTATCAGTGGCAGTAAGCCTGTTTTACGTGAAACACTCCATTGGTATCTTCCTCTTGATAAATATGAACCATGGCTGAAAAAATGGATCCTTGAGGACCATAAGGAATGGAAGGTGAATGTTTACGGACAGTGTAAATCATGGCTCGACCAGGGTTTACAGCCAAGAGCTGTAAGTCGTGATCTTGACTGGGGCGTACCGGTCCCCGTAAAAAATGCAACGGGGAAAGTCCTTTATGTATGGTTCGATGCTCCTATCGGATATATCTCGGCAACCAGGGAACTTACAGACGACTGGGAAAAATACTGGAAAGACGATAAAACAAAGATGGTTCATTTTATAGGTAAGGATAATATCGTATTCCATTGTATAATATTCCCTGTAATGTTAAAAGCCGAAGGAAGCTATATCCTTCCCGAAAATGTTCCTGCAAATGAATTTCTGA
>CAZOZU010000033.1:2515-10827 GCA_964584355.1 uncultured Rikenellaceae bacterium | reverse complement strand
GTAATAGACAACCAAAATATTAAAACGGTCAGCTGCCGGTACAAACCTGCTGCCGGCCGTTTCGTATAATACCAATGGCGTTTATAAACATCGAGATAAAAGCAAAGACTGATAATCAGGAACATATAAGGAAGATCCTGAAATCAAAAAAGGCGGAATTCAAAGGTATTGATAATCAAATTGATACATACTTCAACGTCAGCTCAGGCAGGTTAAAGTTAAGGAAAGGAAATATTGAAAACCAGCTGATATATTATGAACGTAAAAATCAAGTGTGGCCGAAACAATCTGATGTTACATTATTTAAGACAGTTCCTGATTCATCATTGAAAGAAATATTGAAACAGGCTCTCGGAGTCCTGGTTGTCGTTGAAAAAAAGAGAGAAATATATTTTATTGATAATGTAAAATTTCATCTCGATACAGTGGAAGGTCTTGGAACATTTGTCGAAATAGAAGCAATTGATATTAACGGAAAAATAGGAAAAGAAAAGCTATCAGAACAATGTAATTATTATCTTGACCTGTTAAAAATCGCGCATGAAGACCTGATTCCGGATTCCTACAGCGATCTATTAGTAAAAAGTATGCAATAATTACCCTCCTATGAACCTTACTGATCTCGGTCTCACAAAAGAGATATCTGAATATCTGTCTGATAATTCTTTACTTGATTTCACAATCGGAAGAGTAATATGCGAATACAGGGAGAGATATATTGTTTCAACCGGGATAAATCAATATGAGGCTGAAATAACCGGGAATCTTCGGTTTTCTGCATTTACCAGGTCTGACTTTCCTGCCGTAGGCGATTGGGTAACCATAAAAACTTATGACTCCTATCTCGCTATAATTCATGAAATACTGCCACGGAAATCAATCCTCGAACGACAAATGATCGGCAAACCTGCAGATAAGCAAATAATATCTGCAAATATCGATGTGGCTCTGATTGTCCAGTCAATAGATAATAATTTCAATATCAACAGACTTGAAAGATATCTGACTATATGCCACTCAGCCAGTATCGAACCTGTACTGTTAATCAGCAAAATTGACCTCGTTACGGAAGAACAGATCGGGGCAGCTATTGATGAACTTAATAAAAGAGATAAAAATATCAGGTATATCCTCCTCAGCAACATTACCGGTGATGGTCTTGACCAGGTAATATCCTACATCAAAAAAGGAAATACTTATTGTGTGGTGGGATCATCCGGTGTCGGAAAATCGACACTGATAAATAACCTGTTGAAAAATAACATTTTAAAAACACGTGAAATCAGTCAGAACACAAAAAAGGGAAGACATACAACTGATCATCGTGAGCTTTTTATACTCGAAAACGGAGGGATTATTATTGACACTCCGGGAATGAGAGAACTGGGTATAACCGACGGCACAGAGGGCATTAAAACTACATTTGATGAAATACATAACCTTTCATCTAAATGTAAATACACCGACTGTAAGCATCTTACAGAAACAGGATGTGCTGTTCTTGAAGCTCTTGAAAATGGAATTATTGATAAAAAATCACTTGAGAATTACCACAAAATACTCAGAGAGAAGGAGCACTTCCAGTCAACAGTAGCAGAAAAACGAAAAAAGGATCGTCAGTTCGGAAAGATGGTTAAAAATGTAATGAAGGAAAAGAAAAAATATAAGTACTGACTATTTACAGACAGCCAGGATAAACAACTATACTATCTACGAATGAATATAAGGGAATATAAACCGTCTTTAAGCATATTGTGGTTCAATATGCTGCTATTATCCTATCTTTTATTTTCCTATTACGTTTTTGGTGGATGGTGGCATTCATCTGTCGGCTCGGTTCTGATAATAATTTTCAGCTATCTTACGTGGGGAAAAGATTTTATAAAGATAACGGGATTAAAACTTGACCTTAAAAGAATACTTTTTTCCCTGATCCTTGCCGGACTGATTATTATCTGTGCTTTCTTAATTATGAAATATATTGCTAAAAAGCACATGACAATAATACAATATTCCGGCTGGAAAAATTACTATCACGATATTTTTTATACCCTTAATGAAGAGATAATACTGGGAGCAATCCTTCTTTATAAGTTAATAAATAATTTAAAAATGAGGCCGGTTGCCGCATCTGTTGGACTGGCATTGATTTTTTCCCTGATTCATTATATCATTTACAGGTGGATATTTCTTGACCGGGGAATCATGCATATATCAACACTGGTCACATTGTTTCTGATAGGTTTTGTCAGAAACAATCTGATCCTTATAAGCGGACATATCGGGTACTCCTGGGCACTCCATTTCGGATGGATGTCTATAATGTTTGGGAGTTTTCATTATAATACTGCAGAACAGCTGGCTATTTCAGATATTGAGAAGTTTAATATTTACCTTGGTTCAACTGAAATGCTAATAATTGCAACTATTCTGGCAGGAATAAGTCTTGTCTACTGGTTAAAGAAGTACAAATCTTTTGTTGATAGAATATATTATCGTTCTGATTGATTAAAACAATGGAAAAACCACTTCACACAATGCTGGATGTCTCAGGTACGATGCTGATAACCCTTTATGCCCGTGCCCGTGAAACTGTAAGCCGGAATCCTATTATCTCCGATCCTAAAGCGGCGGAAATGATAGAGATAATTAAGAAGGAGATCATTGATTCCGATAATCCGATCCACAGGAAGATATTGAAAGACCGGTACAATCCCTTACTGGCAGTCAGCATGGCTTTGCGAAGCCGAAGGTTTGACAGGTATGTGGAAGATTTCCTTTCAGAAAATCCTGAAGGCACAGTTATAAATCTCGGTTGCGGGATGGATACACGGTTTGACCGGATTGATAACGGGAAGGTGAGATGGTTCGATATTGATTTTCCTGATGTGATTGCATTGAGACGCCGGTTCATGCAGGAAAACGAACGACGCCACTTCATTGAGACATCTGTTCTTGATCCCGAATGGATAGAAATTGTAAAAACCGGCGGTCCTTATCTTGTCCTCGCTGAAGGCCTTTTCATGTATCTTACGGAACCTGATGTTAAAGAGCTTTTATCAATGATTCAGAGGGAACTTGGTTCTGCAAATCTTGTCTGTGAAGTGACCAACCGGTACTGGGTTGACAGAATGAAAAGCAGCTATATGCAGTTTAAATTTAAACGTCAGTTAGGAATGACAGGTGGTGCAGTCTTCACTTTTGGAATTCCTTACAGTCGCTATTTTGAAGAGTGGAGCAATGATTACCATTTTTTGGATGAATGGACCTATTTCGACGACAGGGAGAAGAAACTGGGCTGGTTCAACTTATTTTCATGCTTTGAGGCTTTTCGCAAAGTTCAGTGGACCATACATTACAGGATAGGAGCTTAAAATGGTAAGTAAACAAAAAACAATCAAATGAATAAAATCAAAATCTCGGCAGTACAATTTGAGAACAGAAGTGGTGACAAAGAGTATAATCTGGGAGTCATTGAAAAGCTTTCTCGCAAAGCATCTTCAGAAGGTTCAGATGTTATTGCATTTCATGAATGTTCAGTTACCGGATATACATTTGCCCGCCATCTTACTAAAGAACAGATGCTTGACCTTGCGGAATTGATCCCTGAAGGAGACAGCACTGCAAAGCTTATTTCCATAGCAAAAGAAAATAATATAGTTATTCTTGCCGGACTTTTCGAGAAAGACAAAAATGATAATCTGTTTAAAACATATATCTGTATTGATAAGAACGGATTTGTGGCAAAGCATAGGAAATTACATCCGTTCATAAATAAATTTCTGACACCGGGAGACAGCTATTGTGTCTTTGATCTGCATGGCTGGAAATGTGGGATTCTGATATGTTACGACAACAATATTATTGAAAATGTGAGAGCAACAAAATTACTCGGAGCAGATATAATCTTTATGCCTCATGTTACTATGTGCACACCTTCCCCAAGGCCTGGTGCGGGATTTTGTGACCCTGAATTATGGAAGAACCGTATAAATGATCCGGATTTGTTGAGGAAGGAATTTGACGGGCCAAAGGGAAGGGAATGGATTATGAAATGGCTTCCTGCAAGAGCTTATGACAATGGTATTTATGCAATCTTCTCAAATCCCATAGGCATGGATGATGACCAGCTTAAAAACGGATGTTCCATGATTATCGATCCTTTCGGGGATGTAATTGCCGAATGCCTCTCATTTGAAGATAGTTATGCAACAGCCACAATTACACCTGATAAACTTACACTGGCAGGAGGATACAGATACCTTAAAGCAAGACGACCGGAACTATACAAAGATATTATCGGGCAACAACACAAAGCACAACAGTTAGTCAGCTGGATGAATAGTGATGAAAGCAAATAATATGATCATAGAACAAACTTATAATTTATTAAAAGCAAAGCATATAGAGAAGATAGAAAATCTCACTATTGCAGATATCAGGATTGGTATATTTCTGACCGCTGTGCGTCTGTCAGACAATAGCTGTGGGACTTCATCAACCTTTGTGGATGATTATCTTCATTGTGTTAAAAGTAAAAGGGATTATGGAGAATTTTCCCCTTTGAATATAAAAGGGGAAAAAGTCTGTGACTTGTTTGAAACTGAAAAAGAGTCCAGACTATTACTTACCTTGAAAATTGCTGTGCTGAATGCGATTTCCACAAGCATAATATCCAAAGGTAATTACAAGATAATTGAAAACTGTGATCCTTTTGATCTTCTTGACCTTAATAATGAAAAAACAATAACAATTGTCGGAGCCTTTCATTCATATATTAAGCAAATTGCCAAGACGCGTAACAGGTTATTCGTACTTGAATTAAATAAAGATGCACTTACTGATGAGCATAAAAAATATTTTGTTCCTGCAAATGAATATAACAGGATTTTCAATGAATCAGATATTATCATAATTACCGGTCTTACACTGGTAAACAAGACCATAGATAATTTACTGACTGCAATACCTGAAAACAGAATCGCAATTGTTACGGGGCCTTCAAGCAGTATCATCCCTGATGTGTTGTTTGCCAATAAAGTGAACATCATCGGATCAACAAGAATTACAAATCCCGGTCTGTTATTCGATCTTGTAAGTGAGGCAGGCGGGGGTTATCACCTTTTTGATTACTGTGCTCAAAAAATATGTATCCTCAGAGAATATGAAAGCTGAACTAAGTGAAAAATGGATCAAAGCGGCTATTGCCGGAACAATCTGGGCAGCATCTGAGATTGTTCTGGGCAGTTTCCTGCATAATCTCAGGATTCCCTTCAGCGGAAACATTCTTACAGCAATTGGAATCATAATTCTTATTTCAATAAGTTTTATGTGGTCCGAAAGAGGTCTTTTCTGGCGTGCCGGAATGATATGCGCAATTATGAAGACAATGTCGCCAAGTGCAATAATCTTCGGACCTATGATAGCCATAATGGCTGAATCGCTTTTACTGGAACTTTCTGTAAGGTTGATGGGGAGAACATTTGCCGGTTATATTATCGGAGCCATGCTGGCAATGTCGTGGAACCTGTTTCATAAGATCGCAAGCTATATAATCTCCTATGGATCAAATATCGTGGAGGTATATACCAACCTATTGAATATGGCTGAAAGACAACTCAATGTTAAAACTGACCTCGTATGGCTTCCTATTATAATCCTGTTAATTGTATATGCTCTTTTTGGACTGCTTGCTGCTGTGATAGGTATCCGGATTGGGAAAAAAATGTTAAAGCAACCTGCCAATCTTTCAAGTCGCAAGAAAAGCACTGCATCTGTAAGATCGACGAACAGTACTAAAAAAGAATTCAATTATTCACTTGCATGGCTTCTTATTGATATCCTTCTTATTATCGGAGCATTTCTTTTATTCAATTACACACCATGGTATATGTGGAGTGCGGCAGTAACAGGAATCATAATATTGTGGGCACTCAGATACAAAAATTCTCTGCGGAGGATATCCAAACCAAAATTCTGGATATTCTTTGTCTTCATAACTCTTGTTACCGCTTTCGTCTTTTCAAAAGCACAGCCGGGAAAAAATTCAGTGATTAACGGTCTGCTGATAGGTATCCAGATGAATTTTCGTGCTGCCCTCATTGTTGTCGGTTTTTCAGTCACCGGAACAGAACTTTATAATCCTAAGATACGGGAGTTCTTTTCCAGGACTATGTTCAAACATTTACCACTGGCTGTGGGACTCTCAGTTAAAAGTCTGCCTGATTTCGTCGCAAGCATACCCGATTTTAAAAGCCTGGTAAGAAACCCAGTATCAATTTTATACCAGGTTATATCACATGCCGATATTAAACTTAAAGAAGTACTTAAAAAGGATATAACCATCCCTAAAATTTTCATTGTCAGCGGATCAAGGGATGAGGGTAAAACCACCATGGTTAAAAAGGCTGTTGAAGAGCTTAAAAAAAATGATTTCCCCGTAGGCGGGATATTATCAATAAAAGTAATTAAGAACCAGAAAATTATAGGATACGATATCTTTGATATTGACACAGGTGAGATGGAAGTGTTTATGAGAGTATCCGGGGATACCGGAAACAAGAAAATTGGTAAATTTTTTATAAAAGAAAAGGGACTTGAAAAAGGAATTTCAATCTTAAGTGATAAAAAACTCATACACAAAAAATTAGTAGTTATTGATGAAGTCGGATCACTAGAAATTAATAACGAAGGATGGGCTTCCTGCCTGGAGAAATTATTAAAAGAATCAACTATCGATATCCTGATAACTGTCAGAGAAACACTAGTAGAAGATGTAATCAGTAAATGGGACATAAAAAATTCCACTATCTTCATACTATCAGATATTGATCCCGTAACCTTATCTAAATCTATGCTTTAGCACCCATGTTTTATTCAGGCGCCTGGCAAGAATATCTTAATTATATCTTTGATTTACTTTATGCTGATACCTGTAAAATTCAATTGTATCATGATTTATAATATTGTTTTTTTTGCGATATTTGAATATACTAACAGTAAAAGGATATCTCTCATATTAATTTAACTCTGATTTATAGTCACTAACATTCCATAGAAATGAAAAGACTAAACATTTGCGTTAAAATATCTTTTCCCCTGGCAGCAATAATTCTTGTTATATCATGTGCCATAAATCCTGTTACAGGCAAAAGGCAGATAATGCTGATGAGCGAAGAACAGGAACTTGCACTGGGAAAGCAGTACGACCCACAGGTTGTTACCACTTTTGGAGAATACAAAACCGACAACCTGCTGGCTTTCATAAAAGCCCGGACAGAAGAAATGGGCAAGATATCTCACAGGCCAAATCTTGTATACAACATCAAAATTTTAGATTCGCCGGTAGTAAATGCATTTGCAGTCCCGGGGGGATATATTTACCTGACACGTGGTATTCTGGCCCAGCTAAATAACGAAGCAGAGCTGATAGGGGTCATAGGTCATGAGATGGGACATATCACCGCACGTCATTCAGCCAGCCAGCAGACAAAACAGCAGCTAGGCCAGATAGTGCTGATGGGTACTATGATAGTATCAGAAAAACTTGCACAATATGCTTCATATGCTATGCAGGGGATGGGTCTCCTTTTTTTAAAATTCAGCCGTGATAATGAGCGTGAGGCTGATCAATTAGGAGTTGAATACTCTTCGAAAATAGGTTATGATGCGCATAAAATGGCAGACTTCTTCCAGGTACTGAAAAAAATGAGTATGGCGGAAAGTGTAGGTGGTGTTCCGACATTCCTTTCGACCCATCCCGATCCGGGAGATCGATATAACTCGGTAAACCGCATGGCTGCTTCCTGGCAGGACAGCTTGAATTTACAATCGTGGAAAGTAAATACAGATGAATATCTTCAATTGATAGATGGAATTGTATATGGAGAAGATCCACGCCAGGGCTATACTGAAGACAATATATTTTATCACCCCACTCTAAAATTCAAGTTTTCTTACCCAGCCGGGTGGAATGTTGAAAACACACCCACACAGGTCAACTTTGCTCCTGCAGATTCAAAAGCACTGATGATTTTTACCTTGTCATCACAAAAATCCCTGGAAGCCGCTACCGATTCAACAATCAGTCAACTCGGATTAACTGTGCAAGAGAGTAAAATGCTGGATGTTAATGGAATGCCGGCTATGGCAGTATTATCGCAAAAGGTCACGCAGGACGAAACAACAGGAGCTCAATCAACAACACAGATATTGTCTTATTTTATTGAATACGACAACAGGTGTTATATTTTACATGGCATCTCAACTGATGCTGATTTCAATACATATCTAACTGCATTCGAATCATCCAT
>CAZOZU010000033.1:0-2505 GCA_964584355.1 uncultured Rikenellaceae bacterium | reverse complement strand
TGAAATCTTTTTCTGTACTTACGGATGCTTCAAAAATAAATGTAAAGCCTAAAAGGATTTTGATAAAAAGAGTATCTCGTACCGGTTCACTTGAAAATGCTTTTGCCTATTTTGGAGTAAAACAGGATCAGATGAAAGAACTGGCTCTTCTCAATAACCTTGAGTTGACAGACCAGGTACAGGCAGGAAAAATGATAAAAATTATTGGAGAATAATATATATTATTTACACGCCAATACTCCTTTAAAATAGCCTATTGATTCGGCAATTCCAGCAAGAGGATCATCCATGTCTTTCTCATATTCAAGACTGCATTTACCGGTATAATTGATCTTCCGCAGCGCTTTAACAACTTCAGGTATATCTATTATTCCTCTGCCCAGTTCTACGGTTCTGCCCTCCTTTGAAGCTTTGTCAACATCCTTGAGATGAAGGTCGTAGATCCGTTCACCATATTTTTCTATATCAGCAACAGGATCATACCCGTCGCGGATATCGTGGCCGATATCGAGACATATCCCAACCCGGGGATCCAGGTCCCTGACATGTTCCCATATATCTGTGGCATTAGGAAATAAAGGATTATCCGGTCCGTGATTATGTATAGCCATTCGGAAATCATACTCCTGTATCTTCTTTTCAACATAAGTCAGAAGCTCATAATTTGGTGCTCCCACTATCATATTCACCCCTGCCATCTTTGCATATTCAAATGCCTGATCTACCGATTCAGTAGTTTTCATGTAGATTACTCCTACAGTATATACATTTATACCTGCATTATTAAATTTATCAATTACTTTGGTGATCTGTTCCTGAGTGCTGTTCAGTGGCATATGAAAATCTTTCAGGGAAATATTTGCTATATCAATCCGCTTCATCATTTTTATTGTCTCCTCTACATTGAACCTTGCAAATGTATAACCGGCCATCCCCAATGAAAAGCTATCATCTGCGAATGCTTTTTTTTCTGCTATGCTATAGGAAGGTGATCCTAAAACAGGTGCTGCACCGGCAGCAAGAATACCTGTTCCTGTTAACTTTAAAAACTGACGACGAGTTTTCATAACTGTATAATTTTGTTAATATTTTGTTTTATTATTTTCTTACAATCATATCATTGTCAAGAAGCCGTGTATTATATGATTGAACAATTGCCCTTAACTTTTCCTGCATCATTTCAACAAGTTCAGGCTCTTCATCCAGGAGATTTATCTTAAGCATTCTGTCTTGCTTAAAGTTATATAATCCTACTGGTTTATTATCAACCATTTCAAAGATATGATCTTTCATATAAAACTGATATACACTTCCATTAGTATTATATGCAAATGATTCATAAGAATCATCAAAAAGATCATTGCCGAATGCTATATACTCCTCATCATATCCCAGATAATTAAGAACAGTGGGCATGATATCTATCTGTTGTGATATGCGGTTTTTAATTCCTTTAAGGTCACTGCCGGGTTTGTAAAAAATAATTGGTACGTTGTATACACCGAAATCATTCTGATACTCTTCATGCAGAGTTTCATTTGTATGGTCAGCAGTAATTACAAATAAAGTGTTATTAAACCATGGAGCATCAGATATCTTCCTGAAAAATTTCCTGAGGGCATAATCAGTATAACCTACTACTTCAGCTATAGGTGCGGGTCCTTTTTTAAATTTGCCCTTATATTTTTCAGGTACTTCAAACGGATGGTGGGAAGAAACTGAAAATATTGAAACGAGGAAAGGTTCCTGAAAACTATTCAGCTTATCTGCAAAGAACATAAAAAAAGGTTCATCCCACACACCCCATATACCGTCGAAATCATCCTTGTTTGGATATTGATCAAGACCTGTATAGTCTTCAAATCCCGACATCCTTGCAAACGAATCAAATCCCATTGAGCCATTTGGTGCCCCGTGAAAAAAATTAGTATAGTATCCTTTTTTTCTCAACAATGAAGCAAGACCATTGATATCGTTGTTGGCATAATGAGAAATGATATAAGGAGTTTCAAGTGATGGCAGAGATGCAAGTATTGAAGGCATGGCATCAATCGATTTCCTTCCGTTACAAAGAGATACATCAAATGTAAGGCTCTTCGTCAACAAGGAATCCATAAATGGCGTATAGCCGGTATAAGTACCTCCTTCCAGATCCCTGTTATAGAATCCTATATACTCCCGTGCAAAGCTTTCCAGGATTATTATTATAACATTCTCCTCTCTGAAAATTTTTTCTCTCTTTGGAACATAATGAGGATTATATAGTTCATCAAGCCTCTCCCTGCTGTAAAATTCATGACGCTCAAATGATTTTTGACCAGAAGTCCTCAGCAAGCTGAAAGGTGTATTCAGGACAATAGCCACATGTCTTATATTACTAACATAACGTGCTGCATTACTGATTGTTATAGGACGTGTTGAGTGTTTATAACCACCTCTTGCACCACCAATAACAAGAGCAGCTACCAATGGTATCATCAGCACATTGATCAGATAATAAATAAT
>CAZOZU010000032.1:0-10905 GCA_964584355.1 uncultured Rikenellaceae bacterium | reverse complement strand
ATCTAGTTTGTAATTTTCCCAGAAGTGTGCAATTATTTCATTTTGTTGTCCGAAATAGGGAGTAATGTCAATAAGGAACACAACTGGTTTCCCGGAAATATTCCACCTTCCCGTTTTGACCCTTAGTCCTTCCGATTCTGCTAATACTCTCCATTCGGCATATAAAGATTCATCCGGTATGAATTCCGGATTTTTAATCTCTTCTCTCCATACATCCGGACCAATAAGTATATAGTTATCACCTATTTCGTCAACAATATTGAGGGCTTTTGTTGAGATAACAGTATGTATGCCTCCTACCTTGTTGCATACTTCCCAACTTGTTTCGAAAATTAAATCAACCTTCATTATAAGTGTTCCTTTATATGGGTTTTATTTATCAGTTTTTTTTGTTCTACTGCTGACCTTTTTTGTTGTTGTTCTTTTTGCTGGGGTTCTTTTTTCTGGGATTCTTTTTGCAGCTGTAGTTTTTCGTTTTGTACTATCGGATGATTTTTTTGTCTCAGTACTTTTCCTGTTTGATTCTGCCATTAATTCATGTGCAAGTTCCTGCAGAGAAGTTTTTGGTTCTGCTTTAACAATCTTGCGTTGGTCTGGTTTTGTTTTTGAAGGCCTTTTAGTAAGTTTTTCAATTTCAGATGATTGTCTCTCAATTATTTTCTCTTTTTCCATCAACAGAGCTTCAAGTTTTGAGAGATGGTCCTTATCATCTACAGCAGGAAGGCTTCTGTTGATCCTAATCTCAAAATCGCTTAATACGTTCATATAATTCATAAATGCATCATATGGTGTCTCATAAGGATTGAAATATGCATGAACGGCACCATCCGAAAAGAATTTTGTTGCCATGTAATAAAAGTGATCACTGGACTGAAGGTATTCAAAGTCCTTTAACAACTGCTTATTGTTATCACAAATCTTTACTTTTTCTGACAATTCATATAGTTTATCGAGTGCAGCTACCTGCAGTTCATTACCCAGCCATGCAGTAATATCACGTTCTTCATCAGCCCATGAAATAGGCGAGGGAACACTTATGGCAGAAACAGGTTGCAATTTATCAGCAATTTCTGTTGGAGTCATAAACTTAAATGGTGTTTTTTTAAGTATCGCTCCCGGTAAATGCTGAAGAAAATCAAATATCCCTGTTTCATTCCAGTTATGTTCTCCAAATGTCTCATAATCTAGAAATATATTTATCAGTTCACTTTTGGGTGCAAGTTTATTTATCCACGAGGCATATTTTTCTGCTGTCAGAGGCCATGCACTCCAATTTTTGTTTGAAAACCTGAAAGCTATATCATCACTTAATACAAAGTTTCTCAGGAGTACTTTTAATCGTGGCTTTATTGAGTTACAGTACAGGTAATTAGGGCTTTTCCATCCCAGGACATGTTTTGCTCCTTCGGTAAGTATCGATTTGAATCCCATATCACCAACCCATGCACCGATCTGGTCGGAATATATCAATTCTGTATTCCTGAATGATGTAGTTTCAACGCCCAGATATTTTTTTATTATCTCTCTGTGTATGTTTACCTGTTCTTCAAACTGAGCCATGTCTTTAAGTGATGCCAGAGAGTGCGAATCTGTTTCGGCAAGAAATTCCACCATTCCGGTTTCAGCAAGCTCCCTGAAAGAATCAAGAACCTCGGGAGCATACAATTTGAACTGGTTAATAACTATACCGGAAAGGGAAAAGGTCACTTTAAATTTCCCTTTATGTTTTTGAATGAGGCTCATAAGAATCTTATTAGCAGGAATATAACATTTCTCTGCAATTTTTCTCATTATTGACTCATTCATATAATCATCATAATAATAATGATCGTGACCAATGTCAAAGAACCTGAAGCGTTTTAGCCGGAAAGGCTGATGAACCTGAAAGTACAAGCATATTGCTTTTTTACCTGCTGCGCTCATATCTTATTATTATTTTTTCCAAATTACTCTTTCATAAATATCCTTAACATGGTTAGCTGACTTATCCCATTTTAGTCTGATAACTTCTTCCTTGCCGTTTCTGATGAACATATGTGCCAATGCAGGATAGTTAAGCATACCATAGATAGCGTCAGCCATTGCATCTATATCCCAGAAATCGGTCTTAACTGCATGGGTAAGTATTTCGGCAACACCTGATTGTTTGCTGATTATTACCGGGACATTTGATTGCATAGCTTCAAGGGGAGATATTCCGAATGGCTCTGATACTGAGGGCATAATATATACATCGCTCATAGCCAGCATTGTAAACACATCTCTCCCATACAGAAATCCTGTAAAATGAAAATGGTTTGTTATTTTCAGTGATGCTGCTCTTCTCATCATCCTGTCCATCATATCTCCTGAACCCGCCATCACAAATCTTACATTATTCATTACCTTAAGAACTTTATAGGCTGCCTCGATAAAATATTCCGGTCCTTTCTGAAGAGTAATCCTTCCTAGGAATGTAACCACCTTATCGTTGAAACCTTTTTTTACCACAACATCGTTGGAGATAAAAACAGGTTCTACAGCATTATATACTGTTTCCACCTTATCAGGATGAATGTTATATTTATTAATAACAACATCGCGGGTAAGATTACTTACCGTGATTATTTTGGAAGCTGCATTCATTCCATTTTTTTCAATGCGGTAAACATCCGGGTTAACATTACCGCCACTTCTGTCAAAATCTGTTGCATGAACGTGTATCACGAGAGGTTTTCCTGATACTTCCATTGCAGCTATTCCTGCAGGATAAGCAAGCCAGTCGTGTGCATGTATGATGTCAAATTCGTTCTCTTCAGCTATCACTGATGCCACTATTGAATATTTATAGATCTCATCCAGCAGATTAGTGTCGTATTTGCCGGAGAAATCTATCATTCCCTTATTGTTTGTTTGCACAAATAATCTGTGCCCGCTAACTTCCGATTTCACAAGTTTCCAGAAATCTTCCGGATCAATATATGGGACAATTTTTGATGATACCTCTATTTTTTCAACAGGTCTTCTGTACCCTTTGTAAAATATCTGTTTAAAGGCAACAGGTACTTTATTTGCACCTATCAGGCGCACCATTCCCTGCTCTTCATCTCCCCATGCTTTTGGAACAACAAAGATTACCTCAAGGTTATCCAGTTTTGACATTCCTTTTGTCAACCCGTAACTGGCTGTACCCAGACCGCCTGAAATATGAGGCGGAAATTCCCACCCGAACATCAACACACGCATCTTATTGTTCTGTTACAGATTAGAATATTTGTTTTCTACGAGATCTATAATCCTTAATACCTCACCTATGCTCCATGCCTGTGAAATTGCTCCTCTTGGTGCATGTGGTGGGTCTCCGTCATGTATCTCTGACAGAGTACTCACTCCATGTTCTGCCATAACCTCTTCAAGCCCGTAAATCAGATCCTCAACTTTCTGAACACCCTGTTTACTATATACTTTAAGCCATCCTTCACAGAAAGGTCCTAAAAGCCATGGCCAGACCGTTCCCTGGTGATATGCATTATCTCTTTCTTCCTGATTGCCGTAATAGGTTCCTTTATACATCTTATTAGCCGGAGACAGAGACCTCAAGCCTCTTGGTGTAAGCAGTTCCCTGTCTGCAACATCCAGAACTTTTTTCATCTGCTCCATATCGAGCATGGAGTAAGGTAATGATACTGCGATAACCATATTTGGCCTGACAAAGAAATTGCTGCCTTCTTCATCATTAACATAGTCGGCCAGGTAATCTGATTTTTCATCCCAGAACATTTCCAAGAATGATTTTTTGATCAGTTCTGGTAAATAATCAAACTCTTTTATAAATTTTATATCCTCATCAACTTTTGCCATTTCGAGGGTGAAACATACAGCATTGTACCACAAGGCATTTATCTCTACTGCATATCCTCTTCTTTGTGTTACCGGAAGACCATTGACAACGGC
Source organism: uncultured Rikenellaceae bacterium (assembly GCA_964584355.1). GTDB lineage: Bacteria > Bacteroidota > Bacteroidia > Bacteroidales > VadinHA17 > LD21. The sequence continues at coordinate 6,972 of CAZOZU010000032.1, read as the reverse complement.
ATCCATCCATGTAAGAGCTTTACCGTAAGCATCAGCATAAATAAGTCCGTTTTCACGCACATGGATATTAAAAGCAGTACCTTTTTTATAAGCATACAGTACAGATTTGGCTGCTTCACCATACCGCTGGCAACAATCAGATCCTCCATTCAGAACATATTGCTGGAGCGACCAGAAAAACCATAATGGGGCATCAACTGAATTGAATGCAAAGTTTCCTGCCGATCCCATATTGGGGAAAAGCCCGTATTTCATTCTATTTACCTGGGTGTCAAGGACATCCCTGTATAATGCCAGCTTTTGACGGGCAAGTGCGATACCGGGCAGCGATATAAATGTGTCTCTGCCCCATGCTCCAAACCATGGGTATCCTGCTATTATCAAAGTATCGTTCCCCCGTTTTTCAACAAATTGCTGGGCTGCATTTTTCAGACAGTTAATAAAACAATCCCTTGGTATTTTTCCTGCAACAGTATTTGTGAATTTCACCTTTAAACCTGAGGGTTTCTCCTCGCGTGTTGAAGCAGAAAATACTATACTATCTCCTTTTTTTGCATCCAGTTCAAAAAATCCCGGTGTAAAAAGATCTTCCGAATAATCATATCCCCTTTTATGTTCCTCAATATATTCAACTCCAAGATACCAGTCAGGTACAGGTACAAAATCCACAGATGATGAGAACTGCATGTGTAACCAGGGGAAACCTTCATACAATCTTGATTTAATGCCATTCTTAACCGGCTCGGATTTAGTATTTGCTATAAGATTTGCATGTGTAAGTTCATGAATGCTGCGGAAAGCAAGTAATGGTCTTATCTGCAGTTTCATCGGTTCTGTGGCTTCAAGAATAGTATATCTTACCAGTAACTGTTCCTCATAATGTACCAGAAGCCTTTCCACTTTAAGCAAAACACCTCCCACCCTGAAGATCCTTAACGGTAAAATGTCTGTTTCAAAATCTTCTACATATTTATGTCCTTTTGGACTAAAATAATCGCCTTTGTATTTTCTTATCCCTATATTGAAACTTTTGTCCTGATTGACAACAGTTACATCAAGAGAAGAGAGTAGAACATGTCTGCCTCCACCAAGTTCGTCAACAGGACAAACCAGTAATCCATGATACTTGCGGGTATTGCACTCTACAATCGTTGTTGATGCATAGGAGCCCGCCCTGTTGGTTCTTATTATTTCCCGGCCAAGAGAATACTCAAGATTAACTATTTGGCCTTTATCAAACTTAATATAGCTCATACAATACCCGTTTTTCAATAAATAAAAAGTTTTATAAGTTAAATAATAATATTCAACATTGCAAACCCATTAATAAGGTTGAAATTTTAAATTTTCACCCCGGTTACCGGGAACAAAAAAAGAATAACTTTGCAATTCAATAATCTTTTTTAATTATCAATTAATAGTCCGTTTAATGAATAAGATACTATTATGGTTCCTGGTTGCCTGGCTGGCAATTTCAGGCTGCAAAAATAATAATATAAATGAAATAAATGGCAAATTATTAAATGCAGCACAGGATGATTATATTCTTTTTGATGAACTAAAAGGGAATGAGCTTGTTACGGTTGATTCTGTTCGTGTTGCCGAGGATGGTTCATTTATTCTTACCAGAAAAATAGAATCGCCTTCTTTTTATCTGATAAAAACAGATAATTCTAATTTTCTTACCCTGTTACTTGAACCCGGTGAGAAGATTAATCTGACAGCTTACCGCGATTCTCTTAATTATCCAATAACTCTTTCAGGTTCGAAAGGCAGTGAACTAATGGCTACCTATAACCTTGAACTTCGGAATACTATCAGTAAACTGTCGGCACTACGTGATATTTACATGCAAAACCTAGATAACCCGGAACTTCCATTTGTTATGGAGAGGCTCGACAGTATGGCACAGTCATACATGAATGAAATAAATCTGTATACCAAAAACTTCATTGATGAAAATATCAATTCACTCGTGAGCCTTGTCTCATTATACCAGCAGGTGGCTCCGGGCGAATATATACTACAGCCGCAGAATGATCTTGAATATTTTATAAAGGTTGATTCATCCATGTCATTATTATACCCTGATTATGAGCCTGTTCAATCACTCCACGAGCAGGTTGGTGAATTGATCTCGGTTACCGCCAGACAGGACCCTCTATCACAGATTGCGCTGGGTACAAAAAAGGCTCCTGAAATCGCTTTACCCAATCCGGAAGGTGATACAATTAAATTATCATCAACAAGAGGATATGTGGTCCTTCTTGATATATGGGCAGCATGGTGCGGACCCTGCAGGCGAGAAAATCCAAACCTTGTAAGGTTATATGATCTATACCACGATAAGGGATTTCAGATCTACCAGGTCTCTATTGATAAGACCCGGGAAGCATGGCTTGAGGGAATTAAACAGGATGGCCTTGAAAAATGGTTACATGTAAGTGATCTTAAATATTGGAGCTCTGTTGTGGTTCCGCTATATAAACTTGAATTCATACCGGCAAATTTTCTCCTTGACAGAGAAGGGAATATAATTGCATCCGGACTGAGAGGAGAGGATTTACAAAATAAACTGGCAGAAATCTTTGAAAATGGCAATTAATTAGTATAACCAAACTGTATTACAATTGATCTGTTGATGAAAAAATATATAATAATTTTAATTCTATTCCTGGCTCTTATAGGGTGTAAAAAGAATCATAATATAATCATTGAAGGTTCAGTAAAAAACAAAAACCAGGAATATATGTATGTCAGCAAGGTTGATATCAACATACCAATCCTTATCGATTCTGCAAAAATAAATAGTAAAGGTAATTTCAGAGTAACCATTAAAGCCACAGAGTCTGATTTTTACCAGATTGGCTATTCAGATGTCAATTTTGCCAATCTCCTTGCAGAGCCGGGCGAAAGAATTGAAATTGATTTTAACAGCAATAATCTTTATGAAGATTATACAGTCACCGGTTCAGAAGGTTCAGAACAGATGAAAGTACTTGATATAAAATTGCTCGACACCAAGAGAAAACTTGATTCTCTAAGTAACCTGTATGAGAAAGTATCTACAGAGCCGGAATTTGCAACAAAAGGTCCGCTTCTCGAACAAGCCTACCTGGACCTCATCAAGGAACAAAGAAAATTCAATATTGCATTTATCTTAAGCAACTTAAGCACACTCTCAGCAATAAAAGCACTCTATCAGCAAATCGATGATGAGACTTATGTCCTTTATGACACCCGTGATCTCCAATATCTGAAAATCGTTTCAGATTCACTTAAATATCATTTTCCGGAATCGAAACATACAAAAGCTCTGATAAGTAATTTTGAAAAGGAAATGAATCAATTTACATCCAGGAGGTTACAAATGACAGCAAATTCGTTGCCGGAAGTTATACTTGATCCTGAACTCACTGATATAAACGGTAAAAAAATTACTCTTTCCTCGCTCAGAGGCAAATATGTGCTTCTTGCATTCTGGTCTGCTGAATCAAGGGAATGTATTACCGATAATCTGCAGTTGAAAGAGTATTACAGAAGGTATAACAGGATGGGATTTGAAATTTACCAGATTAACCTTGACGAAGATGAATCGGTTTGGAGAAATGCTGTCAGGTTTGATGAGCTTCCATGGATTAGTACCAGGGAAGATGATCCTTCTAATCCAAGAAATGCAATGCTTTATAATGTAAAAAGTCTTCCCACCAATTATCTTTATGATCCGGAAGGAGATATAATTGCAACAAACCTGCATGGGCGAAACCTTCAAATAAAACTTAACCAGATATTCAGTAATTAAAATTTAGTAGTGGCTGACTCAGGGAAAATATTTTTTGCATCCGATTTTCATCTTGGACTTAATACAGGTTCACCGCCTATTGAACGTGAGAAAAAAGTCATAGCATGGCTTAATGATATTGCCCCGATAGCAGATGAGATATATCTTCTTGGTGATATCTTTGATTTCTGGTGGGAATATAAGCTTGTTGTACCACGTGGATTTACCCGTTTCCTGGGAACTGTTTCATCAATAACTGATTCAGGAATACCAGTGCATTTTTTCACAGGCAACCATGATATGTGGATCAGAGATTATCTTTCCACAGAGTGTGGCATGATAACACATACGGAACCATTGATAACAACATTTAATGGGAAAAATTTTTACCTTGCTCATGGTGAGGGACTTGGTTCCGATAATACCGGGCTTAAAATACTATTGAAAATATTCCATAATAAACCCCTCAGGGTTCTCTATTCGGCTCTCCATCCTTCCCTGGGTGTCGGATTCGGACACCGATGGTCATTGAATTCGAGACTGGGCAAAGGAATATCAATAGATTTCATGGGTGAAGAAAAAGAGGATCTTATCAAATTTGCCTGTAAAATATCTAAAACTGAAAAGATAGATTTTTTCATTTTCGGTCATCGTCATATTGCAATGACACATAAAATGAAAGAGGGAGCTGAAATAGTATTTCTGGGAGACTGGATTACAAACAGCAGTTATGCCGAATGGGATGGTAATAATCTTACCCTCCAAATGTTAGGCTAAACATTTTGTTCTTCAACCTTTATGGTAAGAGTAAAATACGAATAGCGATCGTTTATTTTTTCAAACTCATATTGAAGTTTACTGCCAGATTTCCTGGCCATATCAATAAGTCCCATATTACCGGTACTGTCATAACCTGAAGTCTGGTCAGAAAGAGATTTCATATATAATTCCTTCAGACCTTTTCTGTCATACTTATTGACTGTATCCAGTTTTTCTTTCAGATCATCTACACCTGTATTGGGTATAAGATTTCCGGTTGTCAGAAAATATGTCTTACCTGTGAGTCTGATCATTGCGACAGGCATACCGTATTTTTCCGCCGGTTCCACTCCCGGACTGTATTTTGCTACATTCTCAATAATTTCCACAAGGATACTAAAGACTCTCTTCCGAAGATTTGATTTGATGTCATTTTCATGAAGTTGTGCCTCAGTAAAAGAGATTACTTCCTTTCCTACATCATGTGTAATATGCCCCGACCATATAAGGTAGATATTGTTTTCTGACATCAATCTCTCAAGCTTTGCAACAGGTTTACCGCGAAATGGTTTTTCTTTATCACCAAAATGAATTCCAACACCTTCTGAATCAACTGTTCTGCTCAGGATAAAGTATGAATTCTCATCATCGAGAGGGATAAAGTCATAATCAAGTTTATTACCTGTTTTCTTAGCCATTTCGATGAGACCCAATCCTGCCCCTCCTTTATTGCTGAATTCCGAATTGCTCAGCATCTGCCTGTAGACTGATCTTATTTCATTCGTATTAAGATCGTTTATTTCATCCAGACGTTTCTTAAGGTCCTCAATATTGGAACTTGAAATAACATTTGCAGTTGTTACGGTATAACCATCTGTGACTTTTGAATAGACTACAAGCGACATCTTTGCATGCTGACTTCCGTTACTATGCCTCGATACATTCTGCAGACTTTCCAGAACAAACATAAAAAGCCTTTTCCTCCCTACAAATCCAAACTCCGAGTTCTCCATCTCTTATAAAAACAGCATAAGAAGAGGAACAGAATTATCGCGTGTCACAACGCCCCTGTACACAAACATGAGGCGTTCCTGCATCATTTTATTCCTGATTTTCTTTGTGAGTTCCATGTAAAAAAGAACCGGTAGAATTAAAGAATATCAAAGGTAGGAAAAAAAAGATGACTCTGCAAAATAAGATCGAAATAGAATATTTACTGCTTGTATTACTTCATAGCAAATTGTTTTTCTTATTATAAACAACAAAAACACATTGTTAAGAATAAGATTTAATACCTATTAATTTTACCAGTTTTTCTTTATACCTTGCCCGGGTAATCATAATTCTAAATCATTTTATTTCAGATGTTCTACAGGTTTTTACAATTTATTGTGCCACCTTTTTCCTTCAGGGTCTTTTTCAGACGTATATTTTACTCGAACCTGAAGAAAGTACCATTGGAGAAACCATTGCTTTTTGTTGGTAATCATCAGAATTCCTTTATGGATGGCATTCTTGTAGGATCTTATCTTACACAACCTATTCATTTCACTATGCGGGCCGATATGTTCAGGAAATCCTTTGCGCGATTTTGTCTGAAGGAGCTGCATGTATCACCTGTTTACAGGATTGAAGAAGGATTGGAATATGTTCATAAGAATATTGAAGCATTTGACGCTATATATGATATCTTAAAGAAGCATGGTAACTTCATTATGTTTTCGGAGGGTATGTGTGTTCAGGAAAAACGGCTTCAGAAACTCAGAAAAGGAACAGCCCGAGTTGCATTTGGTGCAGAGCAGAAATTCGGGCTAGATGTAAATATTGTCCCGGTTGGAATAAATTATACCTATCCTACACGTTTCCGCAAAGAGGTGATGATTAACTTTCATGATCCTTTTAGTATTAAAGAATTCAAGGATCTTTACAGCGAAAATCCCGCCAGGGCATTACGCGCCTTTAACGAAAAATGTGAAGAAGGACTAAAAAAAGAGATAATAATTATTGAAGATCCTGAAAATGACCAGGTAGCGGAAGAGCTTCTGAAAATGGGAAGGAATAATATGGTTCTGCCTTTCTTCAGATGGCGCTTTATAACTGATGAAAGGAGAATAATGGAGAAAACCCTGGCTGACAAGATCAACTATCTCTCAAAGAATATACCGGAGCAACTCGAATCGTTGAAAGAAAAAGTGTATTCTTACACCAAAAGCCTTAAGTCTTTTGGATTGAAGGATGAGACTATTGCAAGAAATCTTGACTGGGGCTTTCTGAGATATTTTGCAGTCATTGCAGGTTTACCCGTTTTTCTTGCAGGATATATAAGCAACCTGATACCATTTGTTTTACCAAAGTCAGTATGTGACAGACTTGTAAAGGATCTCAGGTTTTATAGTTCGATTTATGTCAGTTCAGGAACAGTATTCTATCTT
>CAZOZU010000031.1:3751-10977 GCA_964584355.1 uncultured Rikenellaceae bacterium | reverse complement strand
TTTTGGAAAAGCCGATTGTGTGGAACTGGGAGCAGGATATCAGTGGTAATCAATACGGGTGGAAAAATGAGGAAATTTGTAATATATCCTTTAATACTCTTCCTGACAGTTGTCTCGTGTCAAAAGATCCTTTTTGACGATGATGTAAGAACACACGAGATCATTCTTGATGATTTCACTGCTGCAAAGATTTATGGCATATACAATATCGTTCTTGTTCAGGATTCAACAAACAGGCTGGTCATTACAGGAAGTAATGATATATACTCTATTGATGCCGTTATAATAAATGATACTGTTATCATTGATAACCACAAGATAGTCTCTTTCAATCCGGATAAAAACAGGCTTATGCTTCATTTTACCAATCTGGATCACATCGCCACTCATGATCCGGTAAATATTTCAAACAGAGACACAATAGTAGCTGACCATTTTGTATATCATGGTGTTGGAGAGATTACGGAAGCGAATCTGGTTATTAATTGTAACCAGTTGATCGTTGCCAACTCGGCAAATACTCTCGGGAGTTTTTATTTCAGTGGTAAAGCTTCCTATTGTTTATTCTGGAACCGTTATGGTTCAAATATGTATGCCGAGAGCCTGACATGCAGTGATGCAGATATTTATACAGAATCCATTGGATCTGTAACTGTAAATGTCTCTGATCATATCAGGGCTTTCATCCGAGGTCCGGGTAATATCTACTATTATGGGAATCCGGTTATAGAAATTGAAGAAAAAAATGGAGAAGGAAAAATAATTAAAATTGATTAGAATTCTGGTTCCTTAAAATCTGCTCCCGCTCTGCGGGATGTCGTCACTAACGTTCCTCCAAATCCGCAATCCGAATTCCGCAATCATTACAGGTCTTTCAGCATCCAGATAGTACAACCGAAGTGACCTTCATCACCCATCTTATGATCAATGAACCTGAATCCCTGTTTCTTGTACAGGCTTATTGCCTTACCAAGTTCAGGCAATGATTCCAGATATATCTGTTTATACTCCATTTCTTTTGCTGACTCCAGGCTCATTTCCATCAATCGTCTGCCAATTCCCTTTTTCCTGTAAGTGGCATCAAGATAAAATTTAACCAGTTCAGCACATCCTTTCGGCAGGTTTTGAGTGGGGAATATTCCGCAACCACCAATAATCTTACCATCATCTTCAGCAATCCAGTATATTGATCCGGGTTTCTTAAAAAGTGTATACAGATCATCAGTCGTCGGATCAAAATACACTGTGCCAGGCCGGTCAACACCAAATTCCCTGAAAACCGAGCGGATAAGTTCTGCAAGTTCTGTATTATCTCTTCTTTCAATATTTCTGTATATTACTCCCATCTCATTGACAGTATATTACAGCGAAAACCAGTAATTTAATTTAATCAGGAAAATATTATTCGGGAAAATATCGCCTAATTGTCCATATGAATCTCCTATCGAGGCTTCTGAAAGATTGCTTCTGCCAGTTCTGTCACTTGACCAGACAAGATAAACGAACGAACCGAGACGGTATTCCCACCGTGCCACAAGGTTGGAACGGAACTGGTGAAAATTAAAACTTGGATTACCGATAAAATAATCAGGTATCATATCTCCTGTTTCATCCAGCCCATAAGTGCTCCCTGTTAAAACCGGATCATCAAAAATTGCAAATCTTGCATTAAAATCACTTGCCTGCGGATCTGTTACACGTTTAAACTCTGAATAAGTTCCTCTCGAAATGAAGGGACTTCCATAATATTGAATGGAGAATTCAGGAGTAAGGTTTAAATCGGCCCTGAATGTAAATCCGAGTGTTGTTTGATCTATAGTACCTAGTATATACCTCTTTTCGTCTCCGAAATTAGATATTCCAACATATTGAATTTCATCCTTATTTTCGGCATAATTGGTGTTAATGGTTATTCTCAGCGAATTCAGCGGACGTACTGATATACCCGGACCAAGTGAATATCTCACTCCTGAACTGTTTCCAAACTTCTCAAATTGATAACTCATCCGGGCAACAATCTTTTTTGAGGGATCTGTCTGTAGATGACCGACATTTACCAGTGCATTTGGCATTAGAAAATCCGGGCCGCCACGAAGTCTTCCCGGCTCTGTTGCAGAAGGATATAAACTGAGATTCGTACCAAAACTCCAGTTATTCCTGAAAATTGATGTGAAAGATAATTTCCCCCATGAGCCAAGCCATGTGCCATTAAAATTCCATGAGTTGGTCTGTTCCAGAGTAATATCATAGGAATGAAATATTGAAACCGGTTTATTTACAAAATAGGTAATTGTATTATTCTGATCTATCCTGTCGGCAGAATTCATATATCCGAGATCGTTAAGTTCAAGCCCCGGAGACAACCATGATACTCCTGCTGAATATTTCCATAAACCTTTTGACCCCCTTCCTATCGTAAGTTTACCGCCATATCCTGTTAAGCTGGTTCTTGTAGTATCGTAATCAAGATAATCAGCACCCGGCCTCTGATAATACCGTGCAGATGATTCCTGCAGAATAGTGATTGCCTGTTTGCTGCCACCGATATAACTTCCAAGCAATTTTGCATCGAGATAATATTTTTTATCCTTCCAGTGGTGCCTTATGTCCAGACCTCCCGTATAAGCTTCATTGCTTAGGAATTCAAGACTTTTGTCTTCAATAAAACGGTTTGTCGAGGTAAACATTCCCCCTATTACGGTATTACCGGCCTTGTAGCCTTTCCGGACCCGCGCCACCATATAATTTGTCAGTGGTTCAATCTTACTTTCGCTCCTGTTACCATACTGGTCACTCAGCTTTGCATATTCATTAGCAGTAACACTCTGTATAAGTCCCAGTGACAGGCCTTTCGAAGTAGTCCCGCTGAATTTTATTGCACTCAGGATTGTAGTTTTGTCGGGATAATTTACAAAAAGTGTGTCATTCGGATTAACTGTTCCGGAGGGTGAATGACCAATGCGTCGCGAATAGAAAAGATCTTTGTCATCAAAATCATAATCAAATATCGTCAGCCCTTCAAGAAAGAAGGGACGTTTCTCCTCGTATAAGGTTTCGAATGCGGTTAGGTTCATGACAGAGGGATCTGATTCCACCTGTCCGAAATCCGGATTAACTGTCAGGTCAATTGTGAAGTTGCTCGATATTCCGATTTTTGCATCAAGCCCAAGGTTACCACCCCATATTCTTCCATTTTCAGTGAACGGATTACCAGGTTCCTCCTCCATGATTTTAAGGTCGCCCAGAATAAAAGGCATCAACTCCAGTCTTCTTGATTTTTTCAGGTCTTTTATCCCTCTCAGTTCTCCGAAGTTATAAAGCATTCCGGGTCCTGTCTTTGATTGGATCTCCCAGTTACTCTCTTCCTGTAATCTTGATATCCACCTCCATGTATGCAATCCCCATATCTGTTCCTCCTGGTTACTATAACGCAGCTGGCTCAGGGGGATCTCCATTTCAGCCACCCATGCTGAATCTTCAAGCCCGACTTTCCCTTTCCAAACAGGATCCCAGTTGAAATCCCAGTCCATGGGATTGAACAGTATCAGATCGGCTTTCTGTCCCCAGGCTGTCAGTGTAAATTCAAAACCTGTTCTGTAATCACGGTAACTATCAAATGTTATCCCCATCATATCCCCTACCTGTTGATCACGAACACCCGATAATCGAGCTATCTTATCAGGTTCACCATCAAAAGCACGGAAAGCAACATAGAGATTTTTATCGTCGTACTGGATATTAAACTCTGTTGGCCATGTGGGTTCTGCACCCTCTTCCGGTAACCATTGGTGATATTCACCTGCCCAGTTTCCCTGCTTCCAGCACCCATCATCAAGGATCCCGTCAATCACAGGCCTGTCAGTATCAAGCCGGGAAGTAGTATACACAGGCTGTTTTTGTAAAGAGTACTGCGTCGATATTGTGTCTTGGTTATGATTGTCCTGCGCTGCTGCTGAAAGAAATCCTGAAATTGCCAGGATCAGAAAAATTGCTGATAACTTATTTTTCTTATTGAATTTTATCATTGGGACAAATTAGAATTAATCAAATATTTATCCCAAAAATAACAGAATTTATTTATTGTCGTCCCATCCTGCCAGCCGGGCCCATAGCCACCAGGCAGCATAGGCCTTCTGGTTTGCATTAAGTGGTTCACTATGAGCAGAGGAACATTCATACCAGTCAACTCCCTCTGTATGGGATTCCTGCCATTCTATTGCCCAGTTACCATCACGACTGCCGTCATTATCGGTATCATAAGCACAGGCGTCATTAGGAATCTTATCTCCAAACCATGTGCCATCAGGATCATAGGTTTCTATATCGGCAAAGTCATATAGTATCCTATCATTTTCCTCACAGTAATTCCTTATCTGCTCATTTCTGATATGAAGATTACCTTCCAGTCCCGTTCCGTCAAGATGGCCGGTCATATATACGAACATTACATCAGGGTAATCTGATTCAAGATCAGTCATGAGATCAAGATAAGTGTTGATATCAGTTTCTGTGGCAGATGAAACCTGACCGCACCACGACCATATTATCACATTAACATCCTCATTGCCTTCCAGATAGGTTCTTGTCCTGTCGGCCCATGAGGTCCTGTCAGGATTTCCCAGGTCGCCTGACATTGCACCGTCATGAAGGTCGAGGGCTCCGTTGGTACCTCCGTTATTCCAGGCATATTCATTTCCTTTAAAACCAACAAGGCCTGTCATTCCTGTTGTGAGCTGGCTTCCGTGTGAAGTATGGCCATAGGCTATATGCAGTTTTACTTTTGCGGAATCGATCCATTCAGCCGGGATAAGATTGAGGCCTGTACAACTATGATCAATGATCATGTCCTCAAAACTGATTTTATTATTGTTTTCTTCATTCTCTTTTTCACATCCGTAAATTACTATCGCCAATAATACAATCAAAAATAATCTTAATGTTTTCATATCGAATTTGTTATAAGTTTTTATTGTCTTATCAGAAATGGTTATAAAAGAATAAGACATAAAAAACCATATTAAAGGTTGCAGGAGAAATGTTTATCGTTAACCCGGATCAACATTAATTACTGACTTCCCATTTTCTAAGTCAATATCCCAAACAGGTATAAAAAAAAGATAACAATTATTGTAGTGGATGACACTCCTATGGGGAACCATACCGGAGCTATCCATGGAACCGGTATAAGGAATAGAACGTCTATTGTTTTCAGTGATGGTGGCCATTTGATCAGGATATAAAGCGAGAGATAATAAAAAAGATCCCAGAAGGCGAATGTCCATAGGAAGAATACACCCTTATCTATCCATGTTGTTCCGACCAGGTATGCTATCACAACCAGCATAATGATTGTTGCTGCTTCCCTGGTCATTTCTATATAAAGAAAGCGTTTTGGTATCTTATCAACTGTTTCTTTATTCCCATCCGAATCAAGCATCCCCAGTGCTTTCCTCAGGTATACGACAACCACCCCTTCGAAATGTGCCATGGATATCCCAAAGAGAGCAAGAAGTAACATTTTTAACAACATTTCTTTAAGGATTGATACAATTCAAAGTTAAAAATTCTGTCAGATCAAGATCATATTGAGGAGTCTCATGTATCAAAAAACCTTATAATTGCCGGAATAAAAATTATCAGGCCTATAATAACCGCTACGATAGCTGAAATTAATACACCTGCTGCAGCTACATCTTTGGCTCTTTTGATTTTTAAATCATACTCAGATGTTATTGAATCCGATAAATATTCCACGGCCGTATTGAAACATTCGCTTGCCATTACCAGCCCCGATGCCAGGGCGATGGTAATCCAGTGAGCCGGTGAGATCCTTAATACTAAACCTGCAATTACAACCAGTATCATAATAAGTATATGGATCCTTGCATTTTTTTCTGATATGACCAGTACACTGATTCCGGAAAAAGCATTTCTGAAGCTATCAGCTAATCCTTTGCGAGTGACCTTATTCATTTCATTTTTGTCTGAAGCTTTCATGGTGTGGATTGTATTAAGTAAAAAGTTCCCGTAGCTTTTTTACATCTGATCTGCCGCCATCTGAAGATCTTAAATAGCCTTCAATACCTCCATAGTGGCTGATCACTCTTTCGATAACTGATTCGATGTTATTACTCCTGACAGTAATTGCATATAAGACTTTGTCTGCCGGGAAAAATCCCAGAGAAATGATTTTGCGTAGATTAATCATCCTTTTGTAATAAGGAAGAATCATTTCGTTTGAAGTCATATATCCATTTATAATTGATTGCCTGTCAGCATCAAGTGCCAATTGAATAAGTGCACAAATAATTCCTGTTCTGTCCTTGCCTGCCTGGCAGTGGATCAGCATAGGAGTATTGTTTGGATCCAAAAGCAATTCAATTATTTTTTTGAAGACAGCAACAGAACCATCTAAAATTTCAAGATACAAAGAATCTATCAGGACGGGTATCAAATCTTTACCGTCTTTTTGTTTCAGTAATGGTATAAGCCTTTCCCTGGTTGTCCGTTCAAAATCAAGAGGAAGTGATATAGTTTGAATACCGTCAAATTTTTTATTCTTCCTGCCAGTTTCGTATGGAGCTCTAAGATCAACTATTGTCCTGATATTCAGCTTATGCAGCCTATTTAGATCCTTTCTGCTTATGTTGTCAGGTTTAGCTGATCTGAAGATAAATCTTTCTTTTATCCGTTTCCCGTCAACAGTCGGCAGACCACCGGCATCCCTGAAGTTCAGGACAGATCTAATATAAATGGGCTGGTTCTCTGAAGCCATTCCTATTCTGGTCCTTTGGGAATTATATTTTATTCTTTAATAACCCACTGATAATCGACATATTCCCAAGTGAATTCACTGTCTCTTACCTTAACAAGTACAAAACCTTCCTCATCATCCCGATAAGGACCTGTCCACCATGCTGCACAGACAGCACCTCCGGTAATGAAGTGGATATCATCAATATAGATATCTTCGACTAAATGCAGATGCCCCTGCAAAACCAATTTTAGGTTATGGTCCTGAAAAAGATCGATGACTTCCTTCCCATTGATGATTACCAGTGATGAATCATTGGGAATGGTTGTCCCCAGGTACTTCTGCGAATTTACAGTTATAAAAGGGATATGTGTGCTTATGACTATGGGTGTTGAAGGATCGGTCCTTTTTAATTCTTCCTTTATCCAGTCAAACTGTTTCTCATCAATCAAACCAATATACCTGTCCTTTC
>CAZOZU010000031.1:0-3741 GCA_964584355.1 uncultured Rikenellaceae bacterium | reverse complement strand
CCTTTCCGGAATCCTCCACTGAATTCAGTATCATGAACTTCCATCCTTTATGATCGAAACTGTAATATGATTTTCCGATACGGTTCTCGAACATTTTTTCACCGTAATCAGAATGTTCCGGATCAGCTCCGCTACGGCTGTAGATACCATAAATTTCATGGTTCCCCATTGTGTTGTACACCGGCATATCAAATTCTTTTACAGTCTCATTATAAAGAGTATATAGTGAATCAGCTCTGCTATATCTCTGTGCCAAAGCATCCATTATCAGGTCTCCTCCTGTAATTACAAAATCAGGTTTAAGATCATTTATAGTATCAATAGCCTCAATAAATCCCTCAACGGCATTGAGCTCAGGTTGCAGGTGAATATCAGTGATAAATGCAAAAGAGAAAGTTTCAGGTTGTGTCTTTTTACGGCATGATACCACAAGTATAACAATACATACTATTGTCAGAAGTTTAATTACTTTCAAAATCAGGTTTTTCATAATATTATTTTACAGGTTTTGCGTATAAATTTAAGCTAATTATCTCTTTTCTTCTTTATAAGATGAAATATTTTGGGGATGAACACAGGTACTTCTTTCGTCATTTTATGATTTTGTCTTCAGAAATTCCTTAAGATATTTTCTTGCTTGTTTCCAGTTTGCAATATTAAGGAAATATTTTATTCGTGGCGGTTCATATTTCCATTCTACCAATCCTGCCTTTTTTAGTTCACTCAGGTGTTGTGATATTGTCGAATCTGCCAGAGGGATATTATCCGATATCTCACTGAAATAGCAATTATCATGCATTGCCAATTTTTTCAGTATTGCTACTCTTGCCGGATGGGCAAGGGCTTTTCCAAATATTGCCAGTCTTATATCTTTATTGCCAAATTTTTCCTTCTTTGAATATGCCATTGATATATTCTTTTACATATAGTTTAAGTTAAATAACTAACTAATATCCGTATTTCGTAAATATACGATATTATAATTAAAATACACATCACTTTCTAATTAATAATACCAGGGGTGTTATTTATTTACCAGTCAAGGATTGTTCAGTTTCACAAGGAAATCATAATTCTTGCCGGTGCCCAGGCAAAAACAAATATAACTCATAAATAAATACGGATGTGGAAAACCAGGTATATAAAAGGATCACGTTAGTCTTTAACACAGCGGACAGAATACTTATTAATCTTTTCCGAGCCGTGAATATCCTGAGTATCTGCTTTTCTCGAGATGTCGACCACGCCCTGATTATTCAGAATCAGGTAGCTGAAATATTCAGCTTCATTGTCATTATATTCGGTTGAGGTCCAGAAATATGCGCTTTCGTCCATCTCTGTAAATGTTCCCTCATGATTTTGCATTCCTCCAAGCTGTATATCAAAGGATATCGGCCCAGAGCCTGTACTTCCCCACAATTCTTCTGGTTCAAAATGATTCACCAGAGTCCAAAATTCGGATCCTGAAGGAAGATGCCATCCGTCGGGACACGCTTCCATTGCAGTATTCCAATCATATAAAACTCCACATGAAGGAACGTTATCAGGATTATTGTCAAAAAAATAAGCATCTTCACCCATAACAATGTATTTCAGGTTTTCAGTCATCCATGTAATGCTATTTACCGTAATTGTACTGTATGTATTGCCATCACGCGGATCAGTAAATTTATCCTGTGCTGTCAGGTTAAGATATGTTACTGCAATTATAAAAATCAATATCGCTTTTCTCATTATTGTATTGTTTAATATTACATTAAAAAATTATTCCACCAGAAATAAATACTTTTTAAAATAATCAGCAAAGTTAAGCTATCCTATCAATAATAACGCTTGAAAAGCAAAAATGTTATTAACCCTGTTTTTTAATTTTTAACAACTCTTTACATGGATACATTTTATAATTGTTTAACTTTGGGCGCTTTAAAAAGTGGAATATATTACAATGGAGAACAATGTATTAAAAAAACCTTATGGTGAAAAACAGATGGCTTTTGATAAGAGATATCTTGAAATGGCACTTATCTGGGCTAAAAATTCATATTGCAAAAGACGTCAGGTTGGAGCTCTCATTGTAAAAGGGAAAATGATAATCTCTGACGGATATAATGGGACTCCTGCTGGTTTCGAAAATATATGTGAAGATGAGAATGATGTTACGAAGCCTTATGTTCTTCATGCTGAGGCAAATGCGATCACAAAAGTTGCAAAATCAAACAATTCAAGTGAGAATTCCACGTTATATGTAACATCCTCTCCATGTATGGAATGTGCTAAGCTTATTATCCAGTCAGGAATTAAAAGAGTTGTTTATTGTAACAGGTACCGGATAATTGACGGTATAGATCTTCTAAAACGTGCGGGCATAGAAATGGTATATATAGATCTGGAAAAAGATATCTATGAACAAGAATAATTCAAAAAGGAGTATTTTCCTTCCTCTGATTGTGGCATTAACTCTAATTGCCGGCATCTTAATAGGTATTTATCTTCCTGACAGGAAGGAAAATCCGACTAATGTAAATTTCAGGCTAAGGACAAATAAGATACAAAGTGTTATTGATATTATAGAATCGAGTTATGTTGACTCAGTAAACCGGGAAGAGATTATAGAGACAGCTATTCCGGCAATACTGAAAAATCTTGATCCGCATTCGGTTTATATTCCAGCAAAAGATCTTACACGTGCTAACGAACCTCTTCAGGGTAACTTTGAAGGAATAGGTATCTCTTTCAATATGCTTACTGATACTATTCTTGTTATCAGCACCATCCCGGGTGGCCCCTCAGAAAAAATCGGACTTCATGCAGGAGATAAGATTATGTATGTTAATGATTCATTAGTGGCCGGACAGGGAATAAGTGATGAAAAGGTGATGAGCATGCTTAAGGGACCAAGAGGTACAGTAGTTGGTGTAAAGATCCTGCGGAAAGGACATAAAGATTTACTGACCTTTAACATTACCCGTGATAAAATACCTATTTACAGTGTTGATGTGGCCTATATGGTCAATGATATTACCGGGTATATCCGGATCAATAATTTTGCCCTTACAACCTATGAAGAGTTCATGAAAGGATTAAATGAACTCGAACAGCTAGGAATGAAAAAACTTATTGTTGATTTGCGTGGTAATTCAGGTGGTATTATGGAAGCTGCTATTCAAATTGCAAATGAGTTTCTCAGTGAGGGTAAGTTGATAGTATATACGCAAGGACGAAAACAACCGCGTAATGAAGCAAGGGCAACAGGAAAAGGAGAGTTTAATTCCGGTGATCTTGTGATTCTCATCGATGAATGGAGCGCGTCAGCAAGTGAAATACTGGCAGGTGCAATACAGGATAATGACCGAGGTACAATTATTGGCAGACGTTCTTTCGGGAAAGGTCTTGTACAGGAACCTGTTGTTTTTCCCGATGGCTCAGGTATGAGGCTCACCATAGCAAGGTATTATACTCCAACCGGAAGATCAATACAAAAACCATATGATAATGGATTCGATGAATATTATGCTGATTTGAATATAAGGTATGGCAGAGGTGAGTTTGAAGATTCAGACAGTATTCAGTTTACCGATTCCCTTAAATATACAACGCCAGGAGGTAAAACAGTATTCGGTGGTGGAGGTATTATGCCCGATCTGTTCGTTCCTGTAGATACCACAGGTATATCCATCTATTTTCTTAAAGTGAGACCATTTATTTACCAGTTCTCACTGAAATATACCGAAACCCACCGCG